>CAZHIK010000936.1:0-3955 GCA_964532635.1 uncultured Enterobacterales bacterium | reverse complement strand
CCTCGGCAGAGCCCGAGGCGGCCTCCGAGGCCACCTGCAGCATCGGAAGCTGACGCGCCCAGCTCGCCCACAGCTGGGGAGGGTGGCTGGGCATGGGCATCATCTCGCCCTCGTAGAGGTCCAGCTCCACCCAGGCCTGGGTGGGTGCGTAGCCGTCACCGGTGACCTGGATCTGCAGGGCGTGGCCCTCGAGCTCGGTGACCAGCACCGCTACGGTGTACCAGCCCTGAGCGTTGGTGGTGGTCTCGAGGACCACAGCACCATCCGCGGCGGCCGCGGAGACCTCCACCTCTGACGCAGGCTCGTCGTGTTCGGTCATCACACGGCCGTACAGCTGGACGAACATGCCCTCGGGGCCTTCGAGCCCACAGGCGGACAGCAGGATCAGGGCAACGGCGGGTGCGACGGCTCGTGTGCGCATGGCTCCAGCTTATCCCATCCTCCGTCTGGGCAGCAGCGCGACAAGTCCCGCCGCCAGCGCGAGCAGCAGCCCGCCGACGGGAGGCCGGCCCTGGCGCGAGCCGCAATGGCAGCCACCCCAGGGGATCTCGTTGGGGCTCAAGAAGCCCGACCCGCTGGCGTTGTCGATGCCTTCGTTGCCGATGTCGAGGCAGGCCGAGCGGAGCCAGTCTCGCAGCTCATCGGGCTCCCGGTTGCCGTCGGCGTCGAGCACAAGGGCGGCCACTCCGGTGACGTGGGGGGTGGCCGAGGAGGTGCCGGAGAACAGGGCGCCGCCATAGCTCGAGGTGTTCACGCCCGCCGGTGCCACCAGGTGAGGCCGCTGCTGGCCGTCGTCGGTGGGGCCCCGACTGGAGTACTCGGCGACCTCTCCGAGCGCCGACAGATCCACGGCCCCCACGGAGATACCGTGGCGCGTGTCCCCGGGCAGGGTGAGGTTGCGCTCGCCGGTGGCGTCCCCCGGGTCCAGGCCCGCGTAGGCGTAGAGATAGCCCTCGATCCCCGACACGCGGTGGCCGTTGGACACCACCACCGCCTGGGCCCAGCTACCGCCGGTGTGGCAGGCCACCACCTCGTAGGGGTGATCGTCCCCGTCCTGGTGGTCTTCGCCCTGACCGTGGGCTTCACAGCGCTCACCGCTCTCGTCGTAGATCCACAGATCCAGATCGATGACCGCCTGCCCCATGGGCTCGGACCAGCGCAGCGAGGCCTGGGCCCAGCCACCGGAGGTGGCGATGGGCACCGGATTCATGCCGTCGATGGAGACGGTGCCATCGTCCTCGGCGCTCAACTGGCCGATGCGGTAGCGCTGGTTCTCGTTGCCCGCCGCCGCGACCCAGCCGATCCCGTACTCGGACACCAGCACGTCCACGGCCTGGGTGACCGGGGACGTACCATCGGCGTGCCAGAGGTTGTCGAATCCCACCGAGCCATTGACCAACTGGGCCTTGCTATCCGAGATCTCCCGGACGGCGTCGAGAAACTCCACCTCGGTAGAGAACTGGTAGAGGCTCAGCTCGGCGCCGGGGGCCACGTCATGGAGGACCTCCGCCACCGCGGTGCCGTGGTTGCTGCCGCCCACAGTGCTCACGGACCATGTCTCGACGCTGGAGGGCAGCTCGTTACCCAGCAGGCTCTCATAGCCAGCGAAGCCCACATCGAGGACGAGCACCTCGACCCCGCGGCCGGTGGCCCCTTGAGCGTGCCAGTCCTGCTGGAACATGGCGTCGTAGCCCTGTGAGAACACCTCCTTCGGCCGCGGTCGATGGGGCTCACGAATCCGCTCTACGCCAGGGCAGGCCTCGAGAGTCTCCAGCTCCGGCCAGGGGACCCAGAGCTGCACGAGCGCCCGCTCGAAGAGCTCCGACTCCACCCAGGCCTCGGCCCACGCGCTCGGCAGCTCCGCATCCACGCAGTCCAGCAGGGCGTCGGTGGACCGCCCCAGGGCCAGCTCCACCACCACCTGCAGGCCGTCGGGTTCCCCCGGCACCAGCCGATCCTCGCGCCACGCGCCCAGGGCATCGGGCCCACGCTCCCAGGCGGCGACGGCCGCCTGCACCGAGGCGGAGGCCCGCCCTGGTCGGGCAGGAGGGAGCGCGAGGGCGCTTCCGGATACCCAGCAGAGGACGAGCAGGCTGTGTAGCATAGGGTACTCCCGGCGACTTCGCGCCATCGAGGCCTTCAAGTTACCCTCCTGGACCGCTTCCGCCGACCCCCGCGAGGCTCTCGTGTACCGCCAGCGCGTGACGGCGGGCTTCGGCCCGCGTCTCACCCCCTTCGTGCGCAACATCATCGTGGCGCTCGTCGTGATCTACGTGGTGCAGATCGTGCTGCAAGGCTGGCTGGGCCTGCCCATCTCCGATCTGCTGGCCCTGTGGGCGCCCATGACTCCAGGCGGCCCCACGGGCCTGTTCCACATCTGGCAACCCGCCACCGCGCTGTTGATCAACGGCCTGCCCGAACACGCGCTGATGGACTGGGTGATGTTGTGGTTCTTCCTGCAGCCGACCCTGGACTACCTGGGGCGCAAGGGCACCGCGAAGCTGCTCGGGACCACCTGGCTGGTGGGCGTCGTCGTGGCCTTCGGGCTGGCTTGGACCGGAATCATCTTCAACACCCCCTGTGTGGGCGTCACGGCGTTGGGCTCGGCGATGGTCATCGCCTACGGCATGGCCAAGCCCGACGCCGAGATCTTGCTGATGTTCGTGCTGCCCATCAAGGGCCGCTGGTTCGTCTGGTTTGCGCTGTTCACCGGCGCGCTGGCCTTCCTCTACTACCGCTCACTCGAGCCCGCTGTGGTGCTCGCAGGGGACCTCGCGGCCGTGGTCTGGATGTGGAGCGACGGCAGCGCACGGCAGCTGTGGCTGAAGCTGAAGTTGAAGTGGCTACAGCGCCAACGCAGCGGCAGCCCACGCCGCCGGGGCCGCTTCGAGGTCATCGATGGCGGGCGTTCCCAGTCTGGGAATGACGACTGGGTCCACTAGCGCCGCGATGGCCCGCTGGGCTCGGGCCTACGGCACGCGCCTGTGGCCCGCGGCCTCGCTGGCCGCGCTCATGGTGTGCCTGTGCGCCGCCGCACTTCCCCACATCCGCTTCGAGTTCAGCCTCGAGGACCTCTTCCCCCGAGACACCCCCCTGGCCGCGGCCCACCGCGAGGCCATCGATCTGTACGGCCGGGACGACGGCACGATCCTGGCCGCCCTCGAGGGCGAACCTTTCGACCCACGCCTGGCGGAGCTCGAGCGACGAGCCGCGGAGCTCCCTGGCGTCGTAGGGGCGACCTCGCCCCACAGCTGGGAGCTACTCGACGCGAGAGGCCCCGGCCGCGTGGGCGCTCGGCCCCTGACCGACGGCGACGACGATCCGCTGGCCCGGGACCTGGTGGTGGCCGCCAACGGAAGAGCGGGCGCGGTGCTGCTGCAGCTGGACGAACGCATCAACCATCACGCTGGCAGGGAGCCGGTAGTGGCCGCCGTCGAGGCCCTGACCAGCGAGATTCCGGGGCGCTGGCACCTGGGGGGCGTTCCCGTCATCCGCGTGGCCTATGTGCGAGCGATGCAGCGGGACATGCTGCACCTGTTGCCCCTGGCCATGCTGGTCTCCATGCTGTTCTTTGCCGACGCGCTGCGAGACTGGCGACACGTGCTGCTGTGCTCGGGGGTGCTGAGCCTCGGCGCCGCGCTCACCGGAGCCGCCCTGGTCCTCAGCGGCACCCCCTTCACCATCTTCACCCCGGCCCTGCTGGCCGTGGTGCTCGTGGTGGGCACCAGCGATCTGGTCCACCTGGTGCACCGCTTCGCGGATCGTTTCGGCTCCGGTCACACCAGCACCTCCGCAGCTCTGGCCGCCACCATGCGCGAGGTCGGCCCGGTCTGTCTGGCCACCTCGGCCACCACCGCGGTGGGCTTCCTGTCCCTGCTGAGCACCGCCATCCCCCAGATCCGGCGCTTCGGCGCGCTCACGGCGCCTCCCCGCCCCGCACCTGCGCGCTGGTCAT
>CAZHIK010000935.1:0-3960 GCA_964532635.1 uncultured Enterobacterales bacterium | reverse complement strand
GGGCCAGTCGGCGACGCCGGTGGCTCGCCAGGGGACCGACGGGGCCTCGAGGGCGCCGCGGGCGTCGTGGGCGGAGGCTGTGAACAGCTCCACCTGGTGTCCCAGCTCCGCCAGCCCCGCGGTGATGCCCCGGACGTGGGCCGAGGCGCCGGAGGGACCACAGGCCGGAACCCCTGCATCGGGGACCAGGACCATGATCCGAAGGGCGGGGGACAAGGGGGCGCGCCGCTAGGCGTCCTTGGTGCGACCGGCGTTCTTGGACATGAAGTCGATCAGGTCGATGCGGGTGATGATGTTGGTTGGGCGCCCGTCATGCAGCACGACCGCCACCTTGGCCTTGCCGAACAGGTCGAGCAGCAGGGCCAGCTCGGTGTCGCGGTCGACGGTGCAGTAGTCGGACTGGACCAGCTGAGCGGCTTCGGTGGCGGGAGAGCCCCCCCGCAGGGCGCGCTCCAGCAGCCGGTTCTCGGTGAGGATGCCCACGAGGCGGCCCTCGCGCACCACGGGAACCTGGCTGATGCCGTGTAGCTTGAGGATGCCGATGACTTCGGGAACCCGGGCGTCGTGCTTCACCGTGATCAGGCTCTGGCTGCCCATCTGCTCGAGCAGGTCACCCACTGAGCCCAGGCTGCTGTCGGGATCGAGGTAGCCATGCTCGCGCATCCAGGTGTCGTCGAAGATCCGGGACAGGAACAGGCTGCCCGAGTCGTTGAGCATCACCACCGCCCGCAGGTTCTCGCGCCCGTGCAGGCGCAGGTACTTGAGGGCGCCGGCCACCGCAGCACCGGAGGTGGCGCCGACGAACAGGCCCTCCTCGCGCACCAGGCGGCGGGTCATCTGGTAGCTCTCCCGGTCGTTGACCCGGAAGATGTCGTCGATCTGGCTGAAGTCCAGACTGTCGGGCAGGAACGCCTGGCCGATGCCCTCGAGGCGGCTGGGGATCGCTCCGGTCATCTGGCCGGTGTGGAAGTAGTCGTAGTAGACCGAGCCCACAGGATCGACGCCGATGATCTTGACGTCCGGGTTCTGCTCCTTGAGGTAGCGCCCCACGCCCGAGATGGTGCCGCCGGTGCCCATTCCTGCCACGAGGACATCGATCTGGCCGTCGAACTGTTCCCAGATCTCCTTGCCGGTGACCTTGTAGTGCAGCTCGGGGTTGGCGGGGTTGTTCAGGGGATCAACCTGGCAGCTGTTGGGGATCTCGGCCTGCAAGCGGGCGGCCACGGAGCGCCAGGATCGAGGGTCGTCGTCCGGCACGTTCGAGGGCGCCGTGATCACCCGTGCGCCGTAGGCCCGCAGCGAGTCGCGTCGCTCCTTGCCCACCGTGTCGGGGAGCACGAAGATGACCGGGTAGCCCTTGGAGGCGGCGACCATGGCCAGGCCCACGCCGAGGTTGCCGGTGCCGGCCTCGATGATGGTGCCCGCGGGCTTCAGGCAGCCCCTGCGCTCAGCCTCGGCGATGATGGCCAGCGCGGTGCGATCTTTGAGGGAACCAGCGGGGTTGAGGTACTCGAGCTTGGCCCATACGGTACCTTCGAGGCCTGCGGCCACGCGGTTGAGGCGCACGGCGGGGGTGCAGCCGATGGCGTGGGCGACCGAGTCGTAGACTTTCTTCATCCGCTGGTCCTCATACTTTGACGGGTTGTGATCTCCCGTTGGCCGGGAGGGGGCCCGCAGCGGCGGTCAGCGCTATAATTCATTCCTTGGTCGGCGGAGCGACCAAGGAAGGATGCGTTCGAGCAGACGGCATCTTCGACGCCGCGGCTCAACGCCTCCTGGGAGAGTGCAAAGTACTCCCCGATGATAGAGAAAGCCTACGCAGCTCGAGCTGGAGACAGAACGTGTACACCATTCGCGATCGGTTGCTTAGAAAGGGAGACTACATCTACGGGTCTTTCCTGAAGCCCGAGGTGGTCGACGGCTACATCAACGGGATCAACCCTGGCGATCGCTCCGACGTGCTTGGACGTTTTCCCTTCTCGGAGCAGGATGTCGACGACGCCATCGAGTACGCCAACCAGGGCGCCCGCCTGTGGCGCCGGGTCCCCGCGCCCGAGCGCGCCGCTGCGCTCTACCGGCTGCGCGAGGCTCTGCTCCACCTGCAGGAACACCTCGCGATCCTGATCTCCCGTGAAAATGGCAAGCCCTTCTGGGAGGCGCGCCAGGAGGTGGACGCCACCGTCCGCCTGCTGGACGTGCTCATGGAAGATGGCGTTGGCATGCTGGCGTCCCAGGTCGTCGACGAGGTCGGTGCCCGCATGGATCGCCTGCCTCGCGGCACCGTGGCCATCCTCACCCCGTACAACCTGCCTCTGCTGGTCCCGGTCAGCCACTCCGCCATGGCCATCCTGGCGGGCAATGCGGTGGTGCTCAAGCCCAGCAAGTTCACCCCCGGCGTGGGCCAGGCGGTGGCCGATCTGTGGGATCGCTGTCGACTGCCCCGGGGCGTCTTCAACATGGTGCAGGGCTCCGGCTCCGTCATCGGCCAGCGCCTGGTGGTCCACCCTGGCATCGACATGCTGCTCTTCACCGGCAGCTTCGAGACCGCCATGAACGTGCGGCGGGCCATCTTCGACAGGCCCGAGCTACCCGCTGTCTACCAGTGCGGCGGCAAGGGCATCTCCATCGTGCTCGACGACGCCGACATCGAGCATGCGGTCTACGAGGTGTTGGTGGGCGCCTTCCTCACCACCGGCCAGCGCCACAACAGCACCGGCCGGCTGATGGTCACCGCGCGCATCTACGACGCCTTCGTGGAGCGCCTCCAGGAACAAGCCCAGCGCCTGCGCATCGGCTACGGCTTCGAGCACGACGTCTTCATGGGGCCGCTGATCTCCGAGAACCGGCGCACCCGCTACCGCCGCTACGCTCGCGCTTTGGCCAGCAAGGGCCACCGCCCCATCCTCGAGGCGGGCAACGAGCGCATCGAAGGCTACCGCGGCTTCTACGTGCGGCCGGCCATCTACGGGGTCGACTGGGAGAGCTCCAACCCCTTCCTCAACGAAGAGCCCCCGGGCCCGATGCTGCTGGTCTACAAGGTCCACGACTGGCAGGAAGCCGCCGCGCTGCACAACCAGGCCTTCTACCGGCCCGTGGCCAGCCTCTTCGCCTCGGCCACCAACCCCCGCGTGGGGGACATGCAGGAGCGTCTGCGCACCGGCACGCTCAACCTCAACCGCTCCACGCTGGGCACCTACCTGCGGCTGCCGCGGGTGGGGCTGGGGCGCTCGGGCCACGGCATGCCCGAAGGCCTCCAGCTGCTGCGTCACCTGTCCTACCCACGCTCGAGCCTCGCCGAGCTGCGGGCCTTCAACCCCATGACGCTGCTACCGGGGGTGGACTGGCGGGGAGACGGCAACGTCACCCAGGTGTCGGTCCAGGCCGGCGACGCGGTGGACGATGCCGAGGATGTCTCCGAGTCCCTCGAGGCGATCATGCTGGACATCTCGGACTAGCGGCCCATGTACCTCATCTGCATCCTGATGGGGTTGTCCAGCCTGGCCCTGATGGTGGCGCTGGTGGGGTCGGTGCTCTGGGGTCCGCGAGAACCCAGCGAGCTGGGTGGATCAGACGGCGCCCCGGATGGAGTCGACGCTGGCGCGGCCAGGGCCGCCCAGTAGCAGGGCCAAGGCGCACACCAGCAGCAACAGGGGCACCTCGAAGCCTCCCTGGTCTGCGAACCAGCCGTTGCCAAGGTGCACCACGAAGCAGTCAACCGCCAGCCAGACCGCGAGCACTCCGGCAGCGATGCGCGCCTGAAAGCCAAGCAGCACGAGCACCCCTCCCAGCAGCTCGAAGCCGACCACCACCCAGGTCAGGGGCTCGGCCAGGGGCAGATCGGCCCGCTCTAGGCTGCGGGTGAGCCGCGCAGGCCCGGTGGCGTGGACCCAGCCTTGGACCAGCAAGGCCAACGCCAAGCCGAAGCGGATGGGGAGCATGGCGTAGGGGGTCACTGCGGTG
>CAZHIK010000934.1:0-3964 GCA_964532635.1 uncultured Enterobacterales bacterium | reverse complement strand
GTTTCTACGTCGGTGTCGGTGTCGGTGTCGGCGTCCGCGTCCGCGTCGGTATCACCATCGGCGTCGGTGTCGGTGTCGGTGTCGGTGTCGGTGTCGGTGTCGGTGTCGCCTTCGGGCAGGTCACCGGTGTCCTCCGGGTCCTTGGGACAGGCGGTCAGCGCCAGGCTGGCGACGAGGAACAGGACGGCGGTGTTGCGCATGGTCTCCTCCAGGAATGTCGGCGGACCTCGGCCCGCGCTGCGGTCACGATAGTATGACCCGCGGGGTAGACAAAGCCGAAAAGGAACCTTCACACTTCGGCGGAAGGCCACGGGCCGCAGGCCGAGAGAATGGGCTCGGGCTCACTGAGCGGCCAGCCGACCATGCCTGGCCCACCCGCGGCATCCTCTACAGGAAGTCCCCCAGCCTGGCTCGGTGATGCCACAGGTGGCACAGCATCGCCAGCTCCCCCCGTTCCCAGCGTGAGGCATCTCGCCAGCGCTCGGTGAGCGCACCCGGAGCGTGGGCCAGCCCTCCGAGCACTCCCGCCACCGCAGCCGCGCTCGCGCCCCGCGGGAGCTGGTCGCCCCAGCCGCGGCCCGAGGTCGCAGCGCCGGCCATGATGGCCCAGCGGGTCAGGGTGAAGCCAGGGGAGCCGAGCAGGGCAGCCATCGGCAAGCTCCGCAGCCCCGCCCGCACCCGGTTGCGCTCCACTCTGTAGATTTTGCGCAGCCCGGCGCGTCCGTAGCTGGCCCCCAGTTCGTGCTCGATGACGGCGTCGGGCACATAGCGAAGCGCCCCCCCCGCGCGGACCCAACGCAGGCTGAGGTCCAGATCCTCGCCGAAGGGGCCCAGGGAGGCATCGAAGCCTCCCAGCTCCAGGAAGCGAGACCGCGGTGTGAGGAAAGCTGCGCCACTGATCGCGCCCACGGTGCCGGGCTCGGCGAAGGCGGGACCATCGGCGCGGGCGCGCCCGCGGGCCTGGTTGTGGCCGTCGAGGAACAGGCCGTGGCCGGTGTTGTCCAGGCGCGCGGGGTCCTCCGCCAGCAGGATGCGGGGCTGCAGCAGATCCTCGGGGTGATCGGCGTGGGCCGCCATCAACGCTGCCACGAAGCCGGGCCGGGCCACCGTGTCGTCGTTGAGCACCAGCAAGGCGTCGCAGGACGAGGCCTCGGCCCCCAGGTTCACCGCCTCCCCGTAGTGCAGCTGCCGGCCGGCCTGCAGCAGCTCGACACCCACGGGCCGCTCCACGCCTTCCGGGTTGCTGACCACCACCAGGACCTCGTCCAGCGCTGGCTCCTGCTCCTTCAGAGATGCAACACAGCGCTCGAGGCGTTCGCCCCCCAGGTGCGTCACGACCAGGGCACAACAGCTCAACGTGGCACCCCGATAGCCAGAGGCCCGGAGCCGGTAGCCGCGACGGCGGAGCCGACGCCCTCGATCCACACCAGCCCGCGGGCGCCGTCCACCACCACCTCCTGGCCGTCCTGGAGTAGCTGGGTCGCGCCGCGCACGTTGACCACCATCGGCAGCTCGTACTCCCGAGCCACCACCGCGCCGTGGGACAGCTGGCTGCCGAGCTCGAGCACCAAACCGGAGATGACCGGGAACAGAGGGGTCCAGCCCGGGTCGACCGCGCGCGCCACCAGGATCTCTCCCGGGCGCAGCTGACGGGCCCCCTCGAGGTCCGCCACCACCCGCACAGGACCCCGGGCGGTGCCCGGCGAGGTGCCCAGCCCGCTCAAGCGGCGGCCGGAAGCCTCGGCCTCCACGGGCTCGCCGTCGACCAGGAAGTCCGGGGGCGAGCGCTCGAGCTGTCGCGCAAAGCGGGCGGCCCGACGGTCCGCCTCGGTTCTCGCGCGCTCGGGCTCCAGCCGACCGGCCACCAGGGATTCCACCTGATCGGCTTCGAGGAAGCGCACATCCTCGGCGCGAGCGAGGGCCCCCCGCTCCGCAGCCCAACGCCCCACCACGAGGTAGTTGCGCTTGACCGCAAAGAGCAGTCGATCGAAGTGATAGCGCTGATTCTCCCGAAGCAGCAGGTAGCTGCGGGTCAGCCGCACCAGGTAGCCCAGCAAGGCCCGACGCACGGGGTGCTCCACCCGAGCCAGGAGGCGCTCGAGGGCCCGCTCGCTCTGGGCGCTGAGGGCCCTGGCCCGGAGGCGCGGGTCTTCCTCGCCGGCCTCGATGCTGTGACGGAGCAGCGCGAGCACTCGCTCGGGATGCTCGGCCCAGCGTGGGCTCATGATCTCCCAGCTGGCATCGGAGCGGTGACCGTGGCGGTGCAGGAAGTCGCTCAGACCCTCGGCGAAGGGGGTGCCCGGTGGCGGCGGGGCGCTCAGGTCGGCCCCCAGCACGCGGGCCTGCTGCGCCAGCAGCCACAGGTCGTGGTGGGTGAGGATGGTGAGGTTCCACTCGGGACAGCGCAGCGCCTCGCGGGCGATGCTGCTGCTCCCAGGCCCGAGCCAGACCGCCAACAAGCCCTCGACCACCTGGTACCAGAGGTTGGCGAAGAGCAGGCTGGTGACGTGCACCTTGACGTAGGCGCGGGCCAGCTCCATGCCCGCGAGGGCACGCTCCAGGGCCTCGCGGGGGTCGCTGGCGGCAGGAGGAGGGGTGACCTGTCGAGGCACCTCGCGCTCGAGCAGCTCTTCGAGGGACTCCCACGCCTTGTGGTTGGTGAAGGGATTCCAGCGGAAGCGCCGCCAGCGCCGCTCGGCGAAGGTCTCCTCCAGGATGGCGGCGTAGACCCTCACACCGGGGGCGCCGGCGAAGCGGGTGAGCCAGGCGCGCTCCTCGTCGGGAGGGAGCATGTCCATCATGAAGCGCGGCGGTGGCAGGCCGGGCAGCTTGAAGGTCAGGTGGCGGAACACCGTGGCGTTGATGTAGGGCGCGCCGTCGATGAGCTTCACGGCCGGCTCACCCCCCAGCCAGGAAGCCGTGGTGCGCGGGTAGGCGATGAAGTGCTCGAGCAGCGGCCTGACCAGGGACCATCCCAGAGGCGTCGCCGGCTCACTCCAGCGCTCGCCGATGAAGCGCCGGGTCCAGAGGGTGCGAGCGCTCCACTCGGGCGCGGGGGGTGTGGTGATGGGACGGGACTGCACCAGCCAGGGCACGCCCCGGGCGTCCAGGGCCCACTCCACATCCTGGGGGCAGCCCCCCAGAGCCTCGGCCCTCAACGCCAGCCGGCACAGGCGCAACAGCTGATCGTCGCTGAGCTTGGGCGCGGCCTGGCGTGCCTTGGGCACCGGGCGCCACTCCACACCCCTGGGGCCGAGCACCAGCTCGCGCTCCTGCGGCTGCACCGCGCGCTCCAGCGGCTCGAGGCGCAGCCTGGCGGCCAGCCGCTGCAGGGGTTCCGGCAGGCGCCGGGGACGCTGCACCAGGTAGTGATCGGGCACCACGTGGCCACCCACCAGCGCCTCCCCCAGGCCCCAGCAGGCCTCCACCGTCATCTGACGCCACGAGCCCGTCATGGCGTTGACGGAGAAGGTGACCCCCGAGACCTCCGCCCGCACCAGGCGCTGCACCACGAGCGCCATGGCGGGGCCGCGCCCGTCTCGCAGGCGGCCGCGCAGCCGGGGCCGATCCGGGCTCTGCTGGGCGTAGGCCAAGACCCGATCCTCGAAGGCCGAGGCCCAGCAGGTGAGCACGGCCCGCTCGAGATCGTCGCCAGGCTGCACCCCGATCTCGGTGTGGAACTGCCCCGCCCAGCTCTGGTCTCCCGCGTCCTCGTCCACCCCGGAGGACCGCACCACCAGCTCCGGCCCCAGCGCCGGGGCCTGGGCCCGCAGGGCGGCGGCCAGATCGGGAGGCAGCCGGGCGCCGAGCACGGCCGCGCGCAACGCCCGCGCCCGCTGGGGATCGGGAAGCCGCCCCAGGCGCTTGGCGCTCTTCCACAGACCCTGGTGGCGCAGGAACTCATGGAATGCCCGGACCGGGATCACCAGGCCCGGCGGCACCGGCAGGCCTCGCTCCACCAGTC
>CAZHIK010000933.1:0-3965 GCA_964532635.1 uncultured Enterobacterales bacterium | reverse complement strand
CCTCGAAGCGGTCCACGGCTGCTCCCACGAGGTCACCGTCCCCAAGCACAAGCTCTGCGATACCTGCGATGGCTCGGGCGCAGCGCCCGGTTCACAGCCCTCGGCCTGCGGCACCTGCGGTGGCCAGGGCGAGGTGATCCAGGCCCAGGGATTCTTCCGCATCCGCACCACCTGCCCCACCTGTCGGGGCGAGGGCCGCGTGGTCCAGGATCCCTGTCCCGCCTGCCGCGGCCGCCGGGCCGTGCCTGTGAGCGAAAAGCTCAAGATCACCCTGCCGGCTGGGGTCGACGACGAGATGCAGCTCCGCTTGAGCGGCAAGGGCGAGCCCAGCCTGGCGGGTGGTCCCCCGGGGGACCTGTACGTCACGGTCAGGGTCCGCAAGCACGTCGACTTCGAGCGGCGCGGCCTGGACATCTACTCCCAGGTTCCCATGAGCTACGCCCAGGCCTGCCTGGGCACCACGCTGACGGTCGAGACCGTCGATGGCCTCCACGAGCTGGAGATCCCGCAAGGCACGCCCTCTGGCAAGGTCTTCCGCCTCTTCGGCAAGGGGGTCTCCGCCGTGCGCCGCCGCCAGCGTGGCGATCACTACATCCAAGCGGTGGTGGCGGTCCCCAAGACCCTCACTGCCGAAGAAGAAGAGCTGATCCGTCAGCTCGCCGAGCTGCAGGATGAAAAGGTCCAGGAAAAGGGTTTCTTCCGAGACCTCGTGGACAGACTCAAGCACTAGCTACGCGCTCATGCGGGCATCGCGCCCCCTCTGGTCGAAGCCCGCGCTGAAGCACAGAGAGAGGAACCATGCTCGAGCTCGACAAGATCGAAGCCAAGGTCAGCGAGGCCCAGCCCAAGGTCAACGCGCTCCGGGATGAACTCGCCAAGGCCGTCATCGGCCAGCGCGCCATGGTGGACGGGCTGCTGATGGGGCTGCTTTGCGACGGTCACGTCCTGCTCGAGGGCGTGCCCGGTCTGGCCAAGACCACCGCGGTGCGGGCGCTGGCCGCCACCCTGGACATGGGCTTCTCCCGCATTCAGTTCACGCCGGACCTGTTGCCGGCCGACCTGATCGGCACCCAGATCTACAACCCACGCGAAGGCAGCTTCACCATCCGCAAGGGGCCGGTGTTCGAGCACATCGTGCTGGCCGACGAGGTCAACCGGGCCCCGGCAAAGGTCCAGTCCGCCCTGCTCGAGGCCATGCAGGAGCGGCAGGTCACCATCGGCGACCAGACCTTCCCTCTGCCGGCACCGTTCCTGGTGCTCGCCACCCAGAATCCCATCGAGCAGGAGGGCACCTACCCCCTGCCCGAGGCCCAGGTCGACCGCTTCATGCTCAAGCTCGAGGTGGGCTACCCCAGCCGCGAGGAAGAGCAGCTCATCATGCGCATCAGCTCCAAGGCGCTCGATGAGCTGCGCCCTGTGGCCACGGTCCAGGACGTGCTCGATCTGCGCGAGGTGGTGGCCGCGCTGCACATGGAGCCGGTGCTCGAGGGCTACATCGTGGACGTGGTGCGGGCCTCCCGCAACCCGGCGGCTGTGGGTCTACGGGATCTGGCACCCATGATCGAGTTCGGAGCCAGCCCCCGTGCGTCCATCGCGCTGGCGGCCTGCGCCCGGGCCCACGCTTTCCTCGAAGGGCGCGCGTGGGTGGGCCCCGACGACGTCAAGGCCGTCGGCCCCGACGTGTTGCGCCACCGGGTGCTGCTGTCCTACGAGGCCGAGGCCTCCGAGATCAGCTCGGCTCAGGTCATCCAGCGGCTGTTCGACCACGTCCCCACGCCCTAGCCCTCTGGAGTCCCGATGCTCTCGGCCGAAGAGCTGCGCCAGATCCGCCGCCTGCAGCTGCAGGCTGGTCGGCGTGTGGACAGCCTCTTCGCGGGCAACTACCGCTCCGCCTTTCGCGGACGGGGCATGGAGTTCGAGGAGGTGCGGCCCTACGTGCCCGGCGATGACGTGCGTCGCATCGACTGGAACGTCACCGCGCGCACGGGTGAGCCCTTCATCAAGGAGTTCCGTGAGGAGCGCCAGCTCACGCTCGTGTTGGTGCTGGACGTGTCGGGTTCGGTGGGCTTCGGCTCTGGCGGCCGCGATGGGCGCACCGACAAGGCGCTGCAGCAGGCTCGCATCGGGGCGGCCCTGGCCCACGCGGCCACGGCGGCCAACGATCGTGTGGGCCTGGTGGCCTTCGGTCGCGAAGTGGTGGAGTACATCCCGCCCCGTCGCTCCCGTGGGCACGCCTGGCGGGTGATCCGCACCGCATTCGCCCACCGCGCGGAGCAGCGAGGCACCGACGTGGCTGTAGCTGCCGAGTACCTCGGAAAGGTGTTGAAGCGCCGCGCCGTGATCTGCTTCCTCTCCGACTTCATCGATCCCGGCCCCTGGGATCGCGTCATGGCCTCCATCAGCCGTCGGCACAGGGTCAACGCCTTCCTGGTCCACGATCCCAGGGAGCTGGCGCTGCCCCGGGTGGGCCTGGTGGAGCTCGAGGACGCCGAGACCGGCCAGACCGTGCTGGTGGACGCGGCGCGGCTGCGGGGCGTGCTGGGGGTCCAGGCGCGAGAGCAGCGCTTGCGCCGCACCGGAGCCCAGGTCACCACTGTCTCCACCATGGACGATCCGTTCCAGCGGCTGGTGGAGCACTTCCGCCGCGTGGAGAGGCTGCGTTGAGCCGCAGGCTCCAGGTCTGGCTGCCGGTGGTGCTCGCTGCGCTGCTGGGGGTGGCCTGCGGCGGCGATCTGCTGCCGCCGCTGGCGCGTCCCGACGCCGACGTGCGCCTCGAGCTCGAGGCTCGCAAGGTGGATGCTGGCGAGCCCGTGATCGCCACGGTCCAGCTCACCCAGGCCGACGGCGTGGAGCTTCGGGTGGCCGAGCCCGCCGCCGAGGGCCTCGGTGTCGTCCTCGAGGACGAGCGCACCGAGCCCTTCGACGGCTGGAGCCTCTCCACCCGGCGCTACGCCTTGAACGGCGCGCCGGGCAGCTACGTGGTGACCGTGGAGCGGGCGGTGGCGGTGCACGCCGATGGCCACGAGGAGCCCATCGAGATCGCCCCGGCCTTCGTCGACATCGGCGTACAGGGCCCCAGCTCCGAGCTCGAGGGCCTGATCTTGCCCGCCCCCCCCGAGCCACCGGTCTGGCCCTGGGTGCTGCTGGCCGGGATTCTCATCGGGTTGGCCATCGCGGGTGCCGTCTGGCTCTGGCGGCGCCGCAAGCGCGCTTTCCAGCATGTCCGGTCGGAGCCCCCCCACGTCATCGCCCTGCACGCCTGGCGTGTCGTGCTCGAGGATCGCAGCCTGGGGGACCACGAGCGGGCCCTGCAGCTGTCGGAGGTCTTCCGGCGCTACCTCGAGGCGGTCCATCCCTTCCCGGCCACCGCGTTGACCTCCCGGGAGATCTGCGACGCCATCTACCAGGACGGGCTGGTTCCCGGTTCGCTGCTCGAGCGGGCCCGGCGCATCCTCACGGCCACCGACCTGCTCAAGTTCGCCCGTCGCGGCGGTGGGGTGGAGTTCTTCTTCGAACTCGACCAGGACTTCCAGGCCTATCTGAGGGCGACTTCGGGGCGTAGCGAGGTGCGGCATGACTGACCGTCGTCCAGGCCGAGCGATGGAGTCCTGCTGGGCCGTAGCCCGCAGCCCGTCTACCGTGGCCCTCGTTCCACCAGCCCCGCGGGCCGCTCCGACGCCCCGGCCCTTCGCCATCCACCGGGGGGCAGCATGACCTCCTGGGCCAGCCCCTGGTTCCTGTTGCTGGTGCTGGCCATCCCGGCGCTGCTGTGGCTGCTGCACCACATGCGCCCCCGGCTGCGCTTCGCGTCCCTCGATCTGGTTCGCCTCGTCCCCAGCCCGCGCCGCAGCCTGGCCTGGACCCCGCGGGCCCTGCTGGCGCTGGGCCTGGCGGCCTGCATCGTCGCACTGGCGCGACCCCAGTTGACCCACAAGCAGGTGGTCACCAAGTCCGAGGGCATCGAC
>CAZHIK010000932.1:0-3967 GCA_964532635.1 uncultured Enterobacterales bacterium | reverse complement strand
CTCACCGAGGGCGTCGAAGCCATGACCGAAGAGCACTGGGCATTGGTGCGCTACCTGCGCGACTACTACGACAACTACGGCTCGGCCCCCATGATCCGCAAGCTGGTCAAGGGTACCGGCATCAAGCTCAAGCGCATCTACGAGCTGTTCCCGTCCGGGCCGGCGATGGGGGCATGCAAGGTCGCGGGGCTGCCGCGGCCGACGGGGTGTGTGTAGCGAACCTGTGGTCGTGGTCGTGGTGGTGGCGTTTCTCTGATTTCTGATCCCTCTCCCCCGTGGGGAGAGGGTGCCTGCTGCACACGTCCGCCGGGGCGGGAGAGGGGGTGGAGCCCGTGGATGTGGGGCTTTGCGGCAGGCCTTGGAGGTAGTGGCGGACCAGGATCAGGGTTCAGGGTGCGGAACGGCCCGGATGGTCCGGTCGAGCGGCTTGCGCCTGCCGCCAGTCAACGCCCGGCCTGCTCACCCCCCGTTGTCTTCCACGATGACCGTACCGCCGATGTTTTCACTGCCGATGGCCTCTACCATGGCCTGGGCCTCAGCGTCGGTGCGTGGGCTGTTATCGGTGACGGTGAGATCGCCGCTCACGCTCTCCAGGCCGTGAAGGGCGGTGATGTTCTCAGGGAGGTGTTGTCGGTGATTTCGAGCGTTCCGTCGATGTCGAGAACGACAATCTGCGCGCCGACCTGTTCCAGAGCGGCCAGTTCGATATCGACCGCTGCTGGCGCCGCGAGCCAGAACTCCTCGGTCACCACCTCGAGGCAAGACAGGCTGGAAAAATCGTCGATACCGCCCTCGACGTGCAGGCTTCCGCACACCCCCGTGTAGGCGCCGCAGAACTCTGCTGCGGCCTCGGGTGAGCTGATGAATGCATGCTCCTCCACCAGCATCCACGGCGCATCGCAGCCCAGGAACCCATCGCAGTCTTGGTCCACTTTGTCGCCGTACCCTTCCATGGCGTCGGGGTGAACCGCAGCGTCGCTGTCGTCGCAGTCGCTGTTGTCCCGCACGTAGGCCGAGGGCTGCTCGCACTGCTGGACGGTGTCCTCTGGGTCGCCGTAGCCGTCGCTGTCCGTGTCGGTGTACCAGTAGGTGTCGAGGTTGATCTCGGGATTCGTGTCGTCACAGTCGCTGTCGTCACGCACGTAGCCCGACGGCTGCTCGCACTGCTGGACGGTGTCCTCTGGGTCGCCGTAGCCGTCACCGTCCGCGTCGGCGTACCACCAGGTTTCGGGGTTCAGCTCGGGATCCGAGTCGTCGCAGTCGCCACCTTCGGAGACGAAGCCCTCAGGCTGATTGCAGTGAAACTCGATCGAGGCGTCGAGCCCCCAAGCGTCCCCGTCGTCGTCCGCGTACCAGGGCACGGTATCGAGGGCGTCGTCTTCGTCGATCTCCCCGTCGCAGTCGTTGTCGATGCCGTCGCAATACTCGTCGGCGCCAGGGTGGATCGCGGGGTCGTCGTCGCAGTCCAGGGCGGTGTCGGTCTTGGCGCCGCAGGCGACCGCCGTGAGCGCTACGCTAGTGAGTACGAACACGAGCCTTGTGTCCATGGGACCTCCCAAGGACACCCTACCATCCCGATCCCCCTCACCCGCCCCTACGGGGCACCCTCTCCCCCAGGGGAGAGGGATCGGATAGACGGAGCCAACGTCGTCTGCGCTGGAGCCTAGCGCCTCCCCGTCCCGTCTCGATGCTTCGCGCCCAGCTCGGTGATGCCCGCCAAAAGCTCGCCGTCGAGCACCGGCCCCTCCACACAGCAGCGTACGCCGCTGCCGTCCATGCAGCACTGGCCGCAGATGCCCAGGCCGCACTTCATGTAGCGCTCCATTGACAGCTGTACGGGCAGGTCGAGGTCGGCGGCTGCTCGGCGCACACCCAGCAGCATGGGCTCGGGGCCGCAGGCGCAGAGGGTGGTGGCGGGTTCGAGCTGCAGCACGGGGAGCAGATCGGTGACGAAGCCGTGGTGGCCGAGGGAGCCATCGTCGGTGGCGAAGCGGGCGCCCAGGCGCTCGAAGTCATCGATGAACACGTGATCGTCCCAGCGCTGCGCCCCCAGCAGGATGGGGGCCGAGCGGCCGGCGCGCTCCAGCTCCCGAGCCAGGAAGCGGATGGGGGCGATGCCGATACCGCCCCCGAGCAACACCGCTGGACCCGGGACCTCGAAGGCTGAGCCGTATGGGCCACGCACTCCCAGCTTGTCGCCGACCTCGAGGCTCATCACCGCGCGAGAGAAGGGGCCCAGGGCCTTGATGGTCAGCTCGATCTCACCGCCGTGGTGGTCCGAGATGGAGAAGGGCTTCTCGCCCAGGCCCGGTAGCCAGGCGAAGACGAACTGGCCGGGATGGGAGGCGGGGAAGGGCTCGGGCAATACGAAGCTGCGGGTGTCGGGGCCGTGGACGATGACACGAAGGATGGGCAGGGCCACGTGGCCGGCGGTGGGGATGCTAGTCATGAGCTACCCCCAAGATCTCGGTGATGCTGGCGCAGCCTTCGCGCTCGAGCCAGTCCGGCAGTTGTTGGTTCAAGTCGTCCATCAAGCCCGCGCCGTGGCGCCACAGCCCGGTGCCCACGCCCACGGCCGAGGCGCCGGCCATGATGATCTGCAGCGCTCCCTCGAGGGTCTCCACCCCACCGGTGCCGATGATGGGCAGCTTGGTTGCCTTGTGGACCTCCCACACCGCCCGGACCGCCAGGGGCAGGATGGCGGGGCCCGACACGCCGCCGATGGTGTTGGTCAGCACCGGCTTGCGGAAGCCGGGCTCGATGACGATGCCGGGGCCGATGGTGTTGATGGCGGTCAGCGCCGTGGCACCCGCTTCCTCGCAGGCCCGAGCCATGACCGCCAGCGACGGGCAGTGGAAGGACAACTTGGTGGCCACGGGGATGTCGCCCGCAGCCTCCACCACCGCCCGGGTGATCTCGGCGGTGGCCACCGGATCGGCCGAAAAAGGCACCCCGAACTCGGAGCTGACGTTGGGACAGCTGACGTTCACCTCGATCATGTGGGGTCGGGCCTTGACCACCTCTGCGGTGACGCGGGCGAACTCCTGGGGATCGGCGCCGAAGACCGAGGCCAGGATCGGGGCCTCGCAGCGTTCACGGTAGGCCCGGATCTCATCCGCCATGAAGGCCGCCCCAGGACCGGACAAGCCCACGGCGTTCAGCAGCCCGTGGTCGAAGGGCGCCACCACCGGGTTGGCGTGGCCCTTGCGTGGGGCCCAGGCCACCGACTTGGTGGTGACGGCGCCGGCGCCGTGGTCCACCGCGAAGGCCATGGACGAGGCGGACACGCCCAGGATGCCCGAGGCCAGCACAAAGGGCCGCTCGAGGGCCACCCCGGCGATGCTGGTGGCGAGGGAGGGAGGGCTCATGGGGGCTCCAGAGCAGAGGGGAACGCCGGTTGGGTCCTATCGTCCGATGAGGCGGGCCACCACGATGGTAGTCTTCAATCAGGGAGCCTCTTTTGTCCTCCTACGAGCCCCTACTGCCTCTCATCGCATCTCTCCTGGTCGCGTGCCCGGCGCCTCCTTCGGCGGAGCCTGGCGATGGTGAAGAGGACTCGCCCCAGTGCGCCGATGGCTACATGCCGCATGACATGGCCTGCGTATCCGAGGCCTGCGGAGCGGGTACGTGGGGAGACCTCCCGGTTGATGGTGACACTATCTACGTGTCCGTCGATGCCGACGATGGCGGGGTCGGGTCGGCCGGGGAGCCCCTTCGTTCCATCCAGGCTGGGCTCGATCTCGCTGGATCTCGTGGAGGCGGGCTGGTGGCCGTAGCGGCCGGGACGTACAGCGAGAAGCTCGAGATCACGTCCGATCATGGTGGTGTTCGCCTCGAGGGGCGCTGCATGGACCTGGTCACCCTGGATGTGAGCAGTGGCGATGGAAGCACCCCGGGGATCAGCATCGACGCACGCTTCGGCGAGGTGGAGGTGACCGGGTTGACCGTATCGGGCTCGGGACACATC
>CAZHIK010000931.1:0-3970 GCA_964532635.1 uncultured Enterobacterales bacterium | reverse complement strand
CGGGCGGGGGCCGTAGCCCCCACAGGAGAAGCGAGAGGGGGAGAGGGGAGCGCGCCTACTCGAACAGGTCGTCGCCGATGTCGAGCAGCTTCTTTGCGTTGTTCTGCTCGAGCTTCTGGATCGGGACGATGTCCGGGTAGACCGTGGTGTCGACGGCCGCGGCTTCGTTCAGCAGGCGCTCGAAGGCGTCCTTGTCCTGGGTCTTGACGGCCCAGTACTCGGCCATCAGCACCTTGGTCCCGACGTAGTCGGGGGCCACGGCCAGGGACTTCTCGAAGTGCTCGAGGGCCAGGTCGAGGTCACCGCCGGCGAAGCTGGGGGCCTTGGCGTAGTAGGCGCCCAGGCCGCGGTCGGCCGCGCCGTAGTAGTAGTCGGCATCCAGCTCGGCCACGCGGGAGATGAAGGCGTGGAGCTTGGACTTGTGCTTGAGCACGGTGGCGAAGCCCATGGCCACGGCCCACTTGCCCTGGTTGGCGTAGGCCCAGTAGATGCCGGGCACGTCGAGCTTGGAGGCGTGCTCGAGGCACTCGTAGTCCTTGGCCCCGCCTTCGACGCAGGCCCGGAAGCCGTCGGACAGGCCCAGGATGCGCTCGCCCCAGGAAGCGCCGGCGTCGTATGCGGCCAGCTTCTCTTCGCCTTCTTCGAGGTGACCGACGGCCAGCAGGTAGTAGCCGCGGGAGAGCATCTCCATGGAGGTGCGGTCGGTAGGGTCCTGCTCCACCAGCTGCTCGTACAGGCCGAGGGCCTCCTGCAGCTTGGCGGTGTCCTCGCGGGCATCCCAGGCCGCCAAGGCCTGCTCTTCGAGGGTGGCTGTCTCGCCACCGCCCGCGGCGGCGTCGGTGAGGTAGGCGGTGGAGCGCTTGGCACCGCAGCCGGCGGCCAGCAGCGCGGTTGCGATCAGGAGGGTGCGGGGAGCGTTCATGAAAGGGCCCTTTGATGGTGTGGATGACGGCCGCCAATAGCCCTCGAAACCACAGGTGTCAAGGCCTTGTAAGGCCCGCGGTAACGGGCTCACAGGGTCCGAAATGGTGCGCCTGGGATCCGTGTCGAGCCGCGGCGGCCCTGGCTCACTGTGCCGTGTACTCACCCTTGAGCACCAGCCAGCCCTCGCTCGTGACGTGGGCCTGGGGATCCTGGAACTGCAGGCTCACGCCCTGCAGCGCCTCCATGTCGGTCAGCTCGCTCATCTCGAGGGCAGGCACGGCCACGCCGGGCATGAACTCGGAGCTGCGGCCCAGCAGCGGCGGCACGATCAGCCGCACCAGGGCCGCCAGGTCGCCGGGATCGAGGTTCTCGTCGTACTCGACCACGCCCACGTGCACATGGACGTAGGCGGGGCGGGAGTCCAGCGCCATGACGATCTGCTGCTCGCCGTCCACCGGTTCGATGGAGACGGTGGTGCCGGTGCTGGCGTTGACGGAGAAGTCGTGGTTGACGCCGTCTTCGCGCAGAAACGCCAGACGCAGCTCGCCGAAGCCGAGGTTGAAGTCCTGGTCGTCCTGTACCGGGGGCTGCATGACGGGCGGGAGCTGGAAGTCGATGGTGACGCTCTCGACCGGGCCCAGGGGCGGGTCCATCTGCTCGCCCATCAGCACCGCCAGCTCGAGGTTGCCGATCTGCAGGCGTGAGAGCTGGCCGGAGGTCCAGAAGGCGAAGAGCAGCTGATTGACAAGGTCGTCGTCGACCAGCAGGGCGAAGCTGCCCCCGCTGGCCTCGGACCAGGCCGGAGGCTCTTCCTCGGTGTCCACCGAGCCGGCGCCGGTGGGGAGGTCGATGGCCACGTTGGACCAGGCCGCCACGTCCATCTCCATGCGGATGCCACCGGCGGTGCACTCGAGGTCCGCCACGTCGGCGCTGAAGTTGATGGGCACCGCGTCGCCGTAGGAGAAGTCCATGGCCAGGCCGCTGAGGTACTCGGGCAGCAGCTCCTCGAGCATGGCCGCCACCTCGCTCTCGAGGGACTCGGCGACGTAGTCGGCGGCCCAGTCCGCCAGCCACTCCTCGGCCCAAGAAGGCACCCACTCCACCTCCATGCCGAATCCGTTCAGCGTGGCGTTGACGTAGCTGGCGTTGGCCTGGACCTGGCCGTTGCGGATGGAGAGCTCGACGGTGGTGTCGAGGTCGAGGCTGGACATCCACGCGGAACCGTCCACCTCGAACCAGCCGACCACGTCGGCGGTGAAGTCCATCCACACGTCGTAGAGGGTGAAGCTGCCCTCGAGGGCGCCGTTGGTGGGCGCCAGGTACACATCCGCGCCGCTCCAGGAGAAGCTGGTGGGGGTGATGTCGGCGTAGTCGGTCTCCATGGTGACGCCGACGAAGTCGTCGGCCAGGGAGCTGTCCGAGAGCACCAGCTCAACGATGTTGGAGAGCTCGCCCAGGTCGGGGCCGATCAGCAGGCGCAGGGCGCCAGGCAGGGTGGTGCCCACCTCGTGGGTTGGACCCCACATGAAGGCGCGGCCGTCCACGGCTCGCTCGCCGTCGACATCCTCGAGCCGCGAACCCAGGATGTTGAGGCCGGGCTGGGGTGACCAGGCGGCGTTGACCAGGCCTGTGGGACCCCAGGCCACATCGACCTCGGAGACCACCAGGCTGGCCAGGTCGGCGCTCCCGGCGCTGGCCTGCCCCTGGACCACCACGTCGCGCTGGCCCATGAAGGCCCCCCGCGCGGGGCTGTCGATGTTGAGGATCGGCAGCACGACGGGGGTGTCCTCGATGATGGTGTCGTCGGGCTTGGTGTCCTGGTCCTTCTTGCAGCCGCACGCCACCAGCAGCACGGCTGCACTGAGCCAGCGGGGAGAGAGGAGGGGCATGGACACTCCGGAGAGCCTGCGAAGCTGGTAGGCTTCGGGAAACCCAAGGATAGCGGATCGACCCGGATGTTGCAGTCCATCATCGAAGCCCTGCTCACCGACCTCCGGGGTGTGCTGATGGTGGGGGGCGCAATCTTCGCGCTGCTGGTGTGCAACGAGCTGCTGTCACGGGTGGTGAAGCTGCCCAACGAGCTGACCCGCAAGATCAGCCACATCGGCTCGGGCTTCATCGTGCTGTCGTTCCCCTGGTTGCTCAGCTCGGCCTGGTCCGTGGCGGTGCTCACGCTGTCGTTCCTGGTCATCCTGGGAGGGGGAAAGAAGACGGGGCTGCTGATGTCCATCCACGGCGTCAGTCGGCGCACCGGGGGCGCCTACTTCTACCCGGTGGCCGTGCTGGGCATCTGGCTGCTGTCCGGCGGTGACAAGGCCCTGTTCGCCATCCCCATCGCCATCATGGCCATCGCCGACACCGGAGCGGCGTTGGTGGGCAAGGCCCGGGGCGAGACGGTCTTCCAGGTGCTGGACGGCCAGCGCAGCTTCGAGGGCACGGGCACCTTCTTCGGCCTGGCCTTCGCCATCGTGCTGGGGGGGCTGGCCCTGGCGGGGCGCCCGGGATGGCCGGACCTGCTGCTTGTGAGCCTGGTCTGCGCGCTGATGACCGGTGCGGTGGAAGCGGTCTCGGTGCGCGGCAGCGACAACATCCTGATCCCCTACGCCGCCTGGCTTGTGCTCGAGCGCACCCTGCGTCTGGGGCTCGAGGAGCTGTCCATCTGGCTGACGGGCATGCTCCTGAGCGTGCTGGTCGTGCTGGCCAGCTACAAGGCCGCCCGCCTGAGTCCCGCCGCAGCCCTGCTCACCTTCGTGTTGGGCACCCTGGCCTACGCACTGGGTGGCCTGGCCTGGCTGGGGCCCCTGCTGGTGCTGTACGGGCTGTACGCCCTGGGCCGGCCGTCGGGCTCCGAGACCGACATGACCGACGTCTTCGCGTCCTCGGTGGGCTCGATGCTGGTGGTGCTGCTGTTCGCCCACACCGACGACCCGGGCCTGTACCTGCCCTACCTGGTCACGGTCAGCGCCAACGCGGCGGTGGCCGCGTGGTACGCCACGCGCAAGCTGCGCTGGGGCCGGCTGCCCTGCTCGGCCATGGGGGCGGCGTT
>CAZHIK010000930.1:0-3971 GCA_964532635.1 uncultured Enterobacterales bacterium | reverse complement strand
GCTCGGGCTGGTCACCCTTGCCCAGGTAGTGGTACGGCTGGGCGGCGCTGGGCGGTGGTGGGGGAGGCGCGGGGGGTATGGAGTTGACGATCTCGGGGACCTCGTTCCAGGGCTTCCAGCCGGGCCAGCCCTGGGCCCAGACGTGGTGGGTGCCCGTACGGTTCTTGGCCACCAGTTGGCCGATCTCCTGGGCCGTGTACTGACCCTGGCCGGCGTCGCCGTGGTAGTGCAGCTTGGCGATGCCCGGAGGCGGGGGAGGAGGCGCGCCGCCACCGCTGAGACCCTGGTGGGGGTTGAACTGGCCGCCACCCTGCTGGCCGCCGGTCATGGCTTGGCCCATCTGCTGGCCCATGGCCCAGCCTACGCCCATGCCCACGCCCGCGCCGCCGATGCCGGGATTGCGGGCGGCGTCGCCGATGGCGTCGGCCTGCTGCAGCTGCGAGTAGGCGTTGAGGTCGCCCAGGATGCCCATGCCTTGGCGCTTCTCGTAGTACTCCTGGACCTTGGGGGGCAAGGTGACGCCGTCGACGGTGAAGTCGGTGACCGCGATGCCGTAGGCCTCCTGGAAGATCGGGGTGATCTTCTCCTTGAGGGCTTCCGACAGCTCGAGGCCAGCACCCACCAGCATGTCGAAGGGGATCTTGGCGTCGCGCAGCAGGGCCGCGAACACCGACAGCACCTTGCGCTTGAGCTGGCCGTTGATCTCATCGACGGTGAACAGACCGTCGGTGCCCACCACTTCCCGAAGGAACTTCACCGGGTCGGTGATGCGGTACTGGTAGATGCCGAAGGCTCGGATCTGGATGGAGCCGAACTCGGGATCCCGCACTGGCAGGGGCTGGGGCGTGCCCCACTTCTGGTCCGGGAACTGCCGAATGTTCACGAAGTAGATGTCGCCCTTGTAGGGGTAGTTCAGGTTGTACTTGATGCTCTCGAAGAACGACCAGACGGCCTTGGTGCGGGTGGACAGTTCGTAGGTGCCCGGCCCGAAGCACTCGGAGAAGCGCCCCTCGGACACGAAGATGGCCGCCTGGCCCTCGCGTACCACCAGCCGACCGCCGTCCTGGATGGCCTGGTTGAAGACCGGGTAGCGGTAGACCAGGGTGTTGCGGGTGTCGTCGAGCCACTCGATGACATCGAGGAACTGGGCGCCGGCATGCGTCTTGATGGTGTCCCAGAGGCCCATGCGTACTCTCCTGGAAGAGGGAAGAATCGGGGAGGGGAGGGTGAACGTAGCCGCCTCCGCCAGCGGCGCAACGACCCCGTTGCACCGCCACCCGCCATACGACGCAGGCCATCCCGCTATTCCCCACGGCCACGGGCTGGTAGCATTCGGGGCGATGAAGAGACGCTTTCTGGACCTGCTCGACGGCCCGCGAGCCACCCCCGTGGCGGTGCTGCTGGCCCTGCTGCTGTGCCTGCCGATCTTCGGCTACGGCTTCCTGGCGGACGACTGGTTCCAGCGGGCCATCATCCTGGGCTGGATGGGGGAGATCGACCTGCCCCTGTTCGTGGGCGATCCGGCCCGCAATCCCCTCTGGTACCAGTTCGACTTCTTCACCAGCGAGCCTGGTAGCGGCCGGGACCTGGTGGAGCTGGGTCTGCTGCCCTGGTGGGCAGCTCCGAACATCCAGGCCTCCTTCCTGCGGCCGCTGGCCGCCACCTCCCACTTGATGGACTACGCGCTGTGGCCCGACTCCCCGGCCATGATGCACGTCCACGGCCTGCTCTGGCTGGCCCTGTGTGTGCTGGGAGTGTCGGCGCTGCTCCGCCGCTTCGGTCGCGATCCCCGCGTGGCTGGGCTGGGCGTCCTGCTCTTCGCGTTCCAGGATCACCACGCGGGACCGGTTCTCTGGATCGCCAACCGCAACGCCCTGATCGCCCTGGCTCTCAGCTCGGCCGCCCTGCTGCTCCACGACGGCTGGCGCCGGGGAGGCCACCGCCTGCAGGGCCTGCTCGCCCCGCTGGTGCTGGGCCTGGGTCTGCTGGCGGGTGAGGCGGCCCTGGCCACCTGTGGCTTCCTGCTGGCCTACGCGCTCTGCCTGGACCGGGCCTCCTGGCCGCGTCGGCTGGCCAGCCTGCTGACCTACGCCCCGGTGTTGTTGGGCTGGGCCGCCTGGTACGTGCTGGGTGGCTACGGCACGGCCGGGGCCCAGTCCTACGTCAGCCCCCTGAGCGCCGACTTCGCTGTGGCCGTGGTGGAGCGGGTGCCCGTACTCCTCGGCGCGCTGTGGGCCAAGCTGCCCGCCGACGCCTGGATCGCCATTCCACGCTCCGGTCAGCTGGTGCTGCTGGGAAGCTCCATCGCGGTGGTGGTGGTGCTGTCCTGGCTGCTGCTGCCGGTGCTGCGCCATCGCGCCGAGGCCCGCTTCTGGGCCCTGGCCATGGTCCTGGCGGCCCTGCCCATCTGCGCCAGCTTTCCCATGGATCGGCTGCTGCTCTTCATGGGCGTGGCGGGGGCCGGCCTGCTGGCGGAGGCCGTGGGCCAGAGCGGCTGGCTGGGGGGCCCCATGGTGGGCTCCTTGCCGCGCCGCTGGGGTATCGGCGGGCTGCTGCTGCTCCACCTGGGGTTCGCCCCCCTGCTGCTGCCGGTGAAGATCTTCGCCTTCGGCACGGCCTTCAGCGTCTTCGAGCGCGCGGCCGGCTACGCCCCCACCGATCCGGCGCTCGAGGAGCAGCAGCTGGTTTGGGTCAACGGCGCCACCCTCTTCTCGGGCTTCGTGCCGGTCTTGCGTGCCCTGAACGACGACCCCTCTCCCCGCGGCCAGTGGACCCTGGCCCACATGATGACCGACATGGACCTCGAGCGGGTAGACGCCCGCACCATCGTGGCCACCGCCCCCGCCGGCTTCCTGGCCACGCCCCCCGAGCAGCTGGTGCGTGACGTGCGCATCCCCTTCGACACCGGGGTGCGCAAGGACCACGCCGGTCTGGGGGTCACTGTGCTCGAGTGTGTGCCCGACGGCCGCCCCCGGGTGGTTCGCTTCGACTTCCCCACCGACCTGGACGACCCCGAGCTGCGCTGGGTGGTCTGGGAGGACACCGAGCTTCACCCCTGGGAGGTCCCCGCGGTGGGGGAGACCGTCCACGTCGAGCCCAGCTGGCCGCCCTTCCTACCATGAGCTTCCCCGCCAGCTTGATGGACTACTACATGGGCGGGCTCGGCCCCGAAGGGCCCTTCGGCTGCGTCCAGCTGTGGATCGTGCTCGATCTGGACGCGCCCATCGAGCAGGCTGCGCTGGCCCGGGCCGTGGAGGGCACCGAGCGCTCTTTCCCCGTGCTGGGATGTCGGTACCAGCGGGGCTTCTGGCGCGATCGCTGGGAAGCGGATCCCGGCCCCATCCCGCTGATCCAGCGTGATGGGGTGGAGGATCTGGAGGCGGCCACCCGGACGCTGCTGTGCGAAGACCTGGTGATCGAGGAGGGCCGACCCTGGCGGGTCGTGCAGCTGAGATCGGACGATCGGGCCCGGCTGGTGGTCCAGCTCCACCACGCAGCGGCGGATGCCGCGGGTGCACTGACCGCGGCGGGGGAGCTGGGGGCGTGGCTGGTCGATCCGGCTCGGGAGCCCCTGGGGCCCCCGCCTCCGCGGGGGCTCGGGCCCGTGGTGCGAGCCCTGGGGGTGGCGGCGCTGCCCGGCCTGGCCTGGGGCATGGTGGTGGAAGCGCTGCGGCCCCTCGCGTTCCCCTTCATCGCCGCAGCTCGCGTCTCGGATCGGCGGGATCCTTCCCCCGGGCGGCCCGCCCCCCACGAGCTGCGCCTGCCCCTGTCCGACGGGCTCCGTGCGGCCTGCAAGCGCCTGGGCTGTACGATCAACGACCTGCTGGTGGCCATCATGGTGGAGCTGGTGTGCGCCCGGTCTCGCTGGGGGATGCCGGGGGCCTTCTTCACCGTGAACCTGCGGCGGCATCTCGACGACAGCCGGCCCAGGGTGGACAACACCAGCGCCTTCGACACCGTGTTGATGCACC
>CAZHIK010000929.1:0-3982 GCA_964532635.1 uncultured Enterobacterales bacterium | reverse complement strand
GCGCGCAGCCCGTCGTGGTCGGGCTGCTCCATCGGTACGTCACAGTCCAGCAGCCAGCTCGGCCGTGACGTAGCAGATGCGTGCCGAGGGCTCCTGGCGGAGGATGCGGTTGCCGATGGAGTGCACCAGGTGGGTCTTGCCCAGGCCGGTGCCGCCGTAGATGAACAGCGGGTTGTACTGGCCGCCTGGGAAGTCGGCGACCGCCAGAGCCGCGCCGTGGGCGAACTCGTTGCAGGCACCCACTACGAAGTTCTCGAAGGTCTTCTCGGGGTTGGGTCGTCCGCGCCAGCCCAGGGGACCCTCTGGGGGCGGCTGCTTGGCGGGGGGCTCGAGGTCAGGCTCGGCCGGCATTGCGGGATCTTCGCTGGCGCTGGCTCCGCCGAAGCTGGAGCGGTCTTCTTCCTGCAGCTGGATGTCGATGCCCACGCTGCGCCCGAGCACCGTGGAGAAGGCGCGCTTCATGGCCTCGTTGTAGTTGTCGACGATCCAGTCGCGATGGAAGCGGCTCGGCACTTCGAGGACCACGTCGGCTTGGCGCACCTCGATGATGCGGACCTCGCTGAACCAGGCGTCCAGGTTGTGGGCGTTGATGTGATCGGCCAGGACGTCGAGGACCTGGTTCCAGAGATCCTGCATGGCGGGTCGAACCTTCGGTCAGTTCCGGCGGCGCGAGGCTGCGAAATCGGACCACGAATGGTGCTTCGAGAATGCGTCCGTTCACGGTACCAGCGCCTCGGAGGTCGAACAAGGCGAAGGGGATCCAGGTGCCTGGCAAGCGGGTTTCGGGGGCCTGTTCACCGCTGTCGAAGGAGCGGCTGGCGGGGCTGAGTCCCTTGACCCCGCGCTTTCGGTGTCCAGATTGGCGTTCTTCGAGCCACACGCGCACTTGCTCCCCCGCATCGGTGCGGATATGAGCGCGGCCG
Source organism: uncultured Enterobacterales bacterium (assembly GCA_964532635.1). Lineage (GTDB taxonomy): Bacteria > Myxococcota_A > UBA796 > UBA796 > JAFGLY01 > CALDOK01. The sequence continues at coordinate 3,059 of CAZHIK010000929.1, read as the reverse complement.
ACCCGGCCGGAGTGCGCCCGTTGTGGGGTTTCCCTCCGCGTCCAACTCGCTCCCCAGTGTGGGAAATCCGGCTTCGGAGGCAGCTATGTCGAAGAGAACCTATCAGCCCAGCAGGATCAAGCGTAAGCGTTGCCACGGGTTCCGCGCCAGAATGAAGACCACGGGCGGCCGCAAGACCATCGCGCGCCGACGCGCCAAGGGCCGTCAGCGCCTCGTGGTCACGGTCCCCTCCAAGAGCCGCTAGCCTCGTCGAAGCGAGCGACCTTTCCTCGTAGGATCAGGCTGCGGGCCACCCGGGACTACCGTCGGGTGCAGTCCGAAGGCCGCCGGATCCACTTGGCTCACCTGACAGCCGTGTACGCTGTGGGCACGGGGCAGGTCAGTCGCTTCGGGATGGCGGTCAGCCGCAAGGTGGGCAACGCCGTGGTGCGAAACCGGATCAAGAGACGGCTTCGTGAGCTCTTCCGGCACCACCAGGACGAGCTGCCCGGGCCTTGGGACGTGGTCTTCATCGCCCGCCCTTCCGCAGCTCGAGCCGAGCCTGCGGAGCTGGAGCGTGACGTGACCAAGGCGCTGCAGCGCATCCGAGGTCGCCGATGAAGAGCCTTGCCCTGGGTCTCATCCGGCTCTACCAGCTGCTGACGCGGCCCTGGATGCCCCCGGTTTGCCGGTTCCACCCTTCCTGCTCCGACTACACCATGGTCGCGGTACAGCGCCATGGGCTGTGGCGTGGCGGTGTTCTCGGTGCTTGGCGCATCTTGCGCTGCCACCCCTTCAACCCAGGGGGTTACGACCCCGTTCCCCCACAGGCTGGCGAGTGCGAAGGCTCCGGTGAAGTCCGGGACCCCAGCGCGGGAGAGTCCACGTGAACGACGGTGACGGCAACGAAAAGAGAGCCATCCTCGCCATCGTGCTCAGCTTGGCGGTGGTCTGGATCTGGTCGTCCTTCATCTCGCCTCCCCAGGCGCCGACCCAGGACGGCACGCCCCCCGCGGTGACCGAGCAGGTCACGCCCCAAGGCGATCCCCCCCCGACCGTCGACCCGGCCCAGCCCGAGACCGCGGCCGCAGAGCCCAGCCCGACCGCTCAGGCCGAGGCTACCCCCGCGCTCCCCGAGAGCACGGTGGAGATGCGCAGCGGCGAGTGGATGGGCGAGTGGAGCAGCCACGGCGGCGTGCTGCGAGATCTTGAGCTGCCCGGACACAACGGTCCCTACACCGTCAACGTCATCTACAAGTGGATCCTGGGCAAGTTCCAGGGCGAGAGCGAAAGTGGCTGGGATCCCTACGCCGATGGTGATCAGCCCGAGCGGCTGCTCAGCTCCTCGGCCCGCATGGGCCTGGCCGGCGGCATGGACTCCAGCTTCAGCGACGGCGACTACGTGGTGGTCAGCTCCAGCCCCACCGAGACCGTCTTCGAGCGGGTCACCGCCAGCGGCTTGAAGATCACCAAGCGCTACAGCACCGGGCCGGAGCCCTACCAGGGTCGCCTCGCGATCACCTACCAGAACGCCACCCAGCAGACGCTGCGTGGGCGGCTGTGGATGGGTGTGGCCGACACCATGGAGGGCAAGTACACCCGCTTCTCCAACTTCGCGCGCCCCACCTCGGTCATCGACGGAGACCTCGAGGTCGAAGAAGACCTCGACGACCTCAAGGAAGGCCCAGAGCGACGCCAGGGCAGCCTGTCTTGGCTCGGCATCGCCAGCCGCTACTTCATGCTGGCTCTGGTGCCCGAGCAGGCCGGCTGGGGTCGTCACGAGGCCGCGGCGCTGCCCGGCGAGCTGGGCGGCGTGTTCCTGGTGGCGGACGACGTGGAGCTCGCCCCTGGCGCCAGCCACGAGCTCGATCTCTGGATCTACGCCGGTCCCAAGATGCACAGGGAGCTCAAGGAGCTCGGCCACGATCTCGAGAAGTCCATCCAGTGGGGCTTCTTCGGGTTCTTCGCGAAGATCCTCTACTGGCTCCTGGTGGCGGTCCACGGCTTCGTGGGCAACTGGGGCCTGGCCATCATCGTTCTCACACTCATCGTAAAGGGCGCATTCTTCCCGCTCACCCAGAAGTCCTTCCGCTCCCAGCAGGAGATGAAGAAGCTCCAGCCGCTCATGACCGAGCTCAAGGAGAAGTACAAGGACGATCGGGAGATGCAGGCCCAGGAGCAGATGCGGCTGTTCAAGGAGCACGGTGTCAACCCCATGTCGGGTTGCCTGCCCATGCTCATCCAGATGCCCATCTGGTTCGCACTGTATTCCACGCTGCTGTACAGCGTGGACCTCTACCGCAGCGAGTTCCTGATCTGGCAGGACCTCTCCTCACAGGACCCGTTCGCGGTTTTGCCCATCCTGGTGGGCGTCCTCATGCTGGGCCAGCAGTGGATGACCCCCATGACCGGCATGGATCCGACCCAGGCCAAGATGATGAAGTTGATGCCTCTCATCTTCATCTTCATCATGTTCACCCTGCCGTCGGGTCTGTGCCTCTACATCACCATCAACAGCCTGCTGACTATCGGCCAGCAGTGGTTCATTCGCCGCAAGTACGGAGGCGAGCTTGCCCCCGCTACGGGCGTCGCGGATGATGCCGCGGAGCAGAGACTGGCCAAGAAGGAAAAGAAGAAGAAGGCGAGGAAGAAGAAATGACCGAAGAAACCACCACCAGTCCGGCCCCCGTCGAGGGTGCCGTCACCGGCGAAGGCGAGGACCTCCGCTCCGCCCTGGCCGATGCGGGCGCCAAGCTCGAGGTCGATGGCTCGATGCTCGAGTACAAGCTCGACCTGTCCCACTTCAAGAATCCCAAGTCCGGCATCAACATGGGCGTCGACACCGTGAAGCTCTGGGCCTGGCCCAGGGATCCCGCGGTGATCGCGGTTGGCGAGAGCGCCAAGGCCTGGATGACCGAGCTGCTCGAGCGCATGGACTTCGGCGGCACCGTCGCTGTCCGCGTCGATGGCAAGGTCGTCAAGCTGCGCGTGAACACCCCCAAGGGCGGCCACTTCGTCGGCAAGCAGGGCGTGACCCTCAACGCCGTACGCACCCTGCTGGACGCCTCCCTGGGCGTCGA
>CAZHIK010000928.1:0-3988 GCA_964532635.1 uncultured Enterobacterales bacterium | reverse complement strand
GTACAGGCCTTCGCTGCCATCCCAGGCGGTGGTTCCCGCCGCGAACACACCGTCACCGCAGCGGGTCGTCGAGCCGTGGGGGACGCCGATCCCGCCGGTGACCGTGACGCCGTCGAGTCGGTACCGGCCCTGCCCCCCCAGCCAGGCGCCAGCCAGCAGGTTGTCGGAGAGGGTGCTGTCGGCGACACGCAAGGAGGGTGGACCGTAGCTGCCCTGCTGTGCGGCGTAGATTCCAACGCCACCGCCCAGGTCGGTGCTCACCTGGGTGCCGCTGATGATCGAGGACTGCAGATCCAGGGCTCCATCATCGACCACCGCTGCGCCTGCGAAGCGGTTGTCCAGCAGCGTGCAGTCCGTGCAGCTCAGCATCGAGCCGTCGCCCATGCTGTACATGCCCGGCCCCTCGTTGGCCTGGATGCGGAGCCCGGAAGCGGAGATGGAGGCACCGCGCTGTGCGGTGAGTCCCAGGGCCGCGGCGCCCTGGAAGCCGAATCCGGGTGTGGTTCCGGTGATGGACGAGTCTGTGAGCGTGACCTCCGTGCTCGACTCGACGGCCAGGAGCCCCACCGCTGCGTTGCCGGCGAGATCACAACCCTCGGCCTCGAGTGTCGCGCCCCCCTGGACCTCGACGCCGTAGCCGTACATGCCGTTGGCGTCTGGCAGGGTGTCGAGGATCTTCGTGTCCGTCAGCGCGACCACGGTGCCCGGCTCGAGGGCCAGGAGCCCGTGCGAGGTGTTGCGCACCAGCTCGCAGCCTTCGGCTTGGAGGAACGCGCCGTCCTGGACCTCGATGCCGTAGCCGAACTCTCCGATCGCGTCCGGCAGGGTGTCTCGGATCACCGTGTCCACCAGCGTGACCGCAGTGCCCGGCTGGACGGCATAGACCCCCAGCGAAGTGTTGTTCGCCAGCTCACACCTGTCGGTCGACAGCGCTGCGCCGGCCTGGACCTCGATGCCGACCCCAAAAGCACCCTGCACGTTGGGCAGTGTGTCCCGGATCACCGTGTCCACGATCTCGACCTCGGTGCCCGAGTCGCCGACCATGATCCCGGCCCCAGTGTTGCTGTCGAGCTCGCAGGCTTCTGCCCGCAGCGCGGCGCGCTCGCTGACGGTGAACCCGTAGCCGCCCTCTTCGTTCCCGTCTGGAACAGTACCCCGGATCGTAGAGTCGGTGATGGTGATCCCGGTGTTCGAGTCCTTGGCCGCGACTCCGGCCGATGTGTTGCCCGTCAGCTCGCAGGCATGGGCCGACAGCGAGGCGCCGTACTGGGCGGTCAGGCCGTACCCGGCTTCACCGTTGTCGTCGGGCAGGGTGTCCTCGATGATCGTGTCCACCAGCGTGAGCTCGCTGGCTCCGTGGTAGGCCAGCACCCCGGACTGCGTGTTCCCCGTCAGCTCGCAGCCTTCCGCCGAGAGTTTGCCGCCCAGGATGACCTGGATGCCGTAGCCGGCGTCCCCGTTGCTGTCGGGGAGAGAATCCCGGACGACCGTGTCGGTGACCGTGACCTCGGTGCCCTCGTCCTGCGCCACGATCCCCGCCGCCGTGTTGCCCTCCAGCTCGCAGCTCTCCACCACCATGTGGGGGGGCGCCCCGCTGTCTCCTTCGTAGGCCCACAATCCTCCGTAGCCGCTGCCCTCCACGCCAAGGCTCCTGAGGTGGACCGCGCCCGAGCGGACCAGGACCCCGGAGTCCTTGGCGTCCACCACCCTCAGCCCGGACAGAACGACCGCGTCGTCCTGGGTGCTGATGTCGATCCCCGGCGTCTCCTCGTCCCCTCCGCTCGCATCCAGGATCACCAGCTCCCGGCAGCGCCCGGCCAGGTGGACCCCGGCGTGCCGGGGGTCCATGACCAGGATCTCCGCATAGGTTCCGGCAGCCACGGCCACCAGGCCGCCACCACGCCCTCCCGCGAGGTCCAGGGCGGGTTGGATGTTCCGCAGGGGCGCCTCCTCGCTGCCGTCCCCGCCCTCCGGCGCCTCGATGTCCACGAAGACAGTAGAGTCGTCCACTTCAATGGTCCCCCAGGTCCCGACACCGCAGGCCTCAGGGACGCAGGAATCGCCGTCGGCGATGGTGCCTTCGGCGCAGGCTGGCGGCTGCGCCGGGTCGTCCGGCTGCTGCGGCGTGCAGGCGGAGATGAGCAGGGCGGTGGTCAGAAGGATCTGTGCTTTCATGGGGTGCAGTGGGTCTCGGGTGTGGTTCGCCCTCGCTAGTCCTCGGGGTCCGGCTGGGCGGGATCGAACTCTGCGACTTCGATGCTCAGGTGGAACGCGAGCTCGCAGGTGGGCCGGTTCCAGGTGGGGCAGACCTCGGTGCTGGGGACCTCGGTCCAGTCGTCACTGGGGGAAAGGCATGCGTCGCCCTGCGCCCACAGGTCCGGATCGTTGCCCGACCAGCTGTTGCCATGCAGCAGGGCGGTGGCGTCGTCCAGGAAGAGCCCGGCCCCCTGGTTGTCCGCCAGGGTGCTGCCCTCGATGGCCAGCCCCGTGCTGCCGTCCCAGGCCGTGGTCCCTGCGGCGTACACCCCATCCCCGCAGCGGGTGGTGGTGCCGTGGCGGAGCTCGAGCCCGCCGGTGATGGTGACGCCATCGAGCCGATACTCTCCCGCTCCCCCCAGCCAGGCGCCGGCCGCCAGGTTGTCGGTGATGGTGCTGTCGGTGACGAACATGGTGGGTAGGTCCATGCCCTCTTGCTGCGCTGCGTAGACCCCCACGCCACCGCCGAGATCGGGGCCTTCCCGGGTGCCTGCGATGGTGGAAGAGCGGATCGCCAGGAGTCCTCGGTCGAGGGCCACGGCACCCGCGAAGCCGTTGTCCAGCAGGGAGCAGTCCGTGCAGCTGAGTGCGGTGCTCTCACCTACGGCGTACAGGCCCGGCCCGTCGTTGGCCTGGGAGATGAGCCTGGCGGCCGTGACGGTGGCTCCCAGCTCCGTCACGAGCCCGATGGCTGTGGCGTCGTAGAGGCCGTACCCGGACACCGTGCCGGTGATGGACGAGTCATGGATCGAGGCCTCGGTGCCGCTGCCCTGGGCCTGAAATCCGAACAGCATGTTGCCGACGATCTCGCAGCCTTCGGCCGACAGCGTGGCACCGTCCTGGACTGTGATGCCGTGCCCGTAGTCACCGCTCGCATCGGATCGGGTGCCCAGGATCATGGTGTCCTCGAGCGTGACCCGGGTGCCTGCGTCGTCCGCCTTGACTCCCATCACGGCGTTGCCTGCCACGAGACAGCCCGCGGCCGACAGCGTCGCTCCGTCGTCCACCGCGCCGCCGATGCCGGCCTCCATCGCCTCGCCGAGCCGGGTGTCCAGGATCACGGTGTCCGTCAGGGTGACCTCGGTGCCGGAGCTGGCGGCCACGACGCCCACCGTCGTGTTGCCTGCCAGCAGGCAGCCGTCGGCCCGGAGCTTCGCGCCGCGGATGACGTCGATGCCGTAGCCGTATCTTCCAGCCCCATCGACCGAGGTGTCTCGGATGCTGGTGTCCAGCACCGTGACCTGGGTGCCCGTGTTCTGCACCATGAATCCGAACGAGCGGTTTCCCGAAAGCTCGCAGCCCCGTGCCCACAGGGAGGCACCGTCGCGGACGCCGACGGCGTAGCCGTGTTCACCGGTAGGGTCGGGCAGGGTGTCGCGGATGGTCGTGTTCAGGAGTGTGACCTCGGTGCCCGGATCGGCCGCTTGGAAGCCCACGGCGGTGTTGCTCACCAGCTCGCAGCTCTCGACCCACAACGCGGCACCGTCCTGCGTGGCGATGCCCCAGCCGTCCCCGTGGACGTCAGGTTGGGTGTCGCGGATGACCGTGTCCACGAGCGTGATCTCGGTGCCCGAGCCGCCGGCCCACAACCCATGGGCCGTGTTGCCCGCCAGCAAGCAGCCTTCGGCCCGCAGCATCGCCCCCTCGATTACCTGGATGCCGACTCCGGTATCCTCGTCCCCGCTTGGAAGGGTGTCCCGGATGATGGTGTCCACCAGCATGACCTCCGTAC
>CAZHIK010000927.1:0-3989 GCA_964532635.1 uncultured Enterobacterales bacterium | reverse complement strand
GGGCCGGGCTGAGTGCCCTGGTGGCCCCCGAGGTGGTCGAGGGCACCTTCGCCATGGTCGAGGACTTGGACCTCTGGGACGGCTTTCTGTTCGGCGACATCCCCGACGAGCTGATGCTGCTGATCGACATGGCCATCGCGAATGAGACCCTGCCCGATCTGGCCACCCAGCTCGAGCCCATCAGCCGGGGCATCTGCCTCGAGGCCATGGACACCTATGTCTGGCGCACCCCCCACTACCAGCTGGCCGGCGGCCAGGACTACAACAAGCAGCTGTGGGCTTCGCAGACCCAGATGTGGCTCGCGACCCTGGACGGCGATGCCTACGTGTTCACCAGCTACCCCAGCGAGCTGGCCGACGCGGGGGTGGACGTGGAGCTGGCGGGAAACTGGATCGGCTCGTGGCTGCCCCGGGCCACCTTCCATCAAAACGTGGGCGTCATCCAGTACCGCACCCAGGAGGTGCCCATCGCCGACGCCTACATCTCCTCGGACCACACCCACGCCTTCTTCCCCCGCGACGGCTTCGACGTCGTGGAGCAGGACGGTCACTGGACCTTCGGGCAGAAGGGCTCGGGGTATGTGGCCCTGTGGTCGCAAAACGAGGTGAGCTGGAACGAGGAGAACAGCTACGAGCTGGACGCGGTGGGCGCCGAGAACATCTGGGTGGTGGAGCTGGGCTCGAGCGAGGAGTGGGCCGACTTCGAGGCCTTCGTGGCGGCGGTGGCGGCGGCGGAGATCGGGGTCTCAGGAGACGTGCTGAGCTACGCCTCCCCCAGCCAGGGGCTGGTGGAGGTGGGCTGGGAGGGGGCCATGAGCGTGGACGGCGTGGAGGCCGACATCGGGCCCTACGCGCGCTGGGACAATGCCTATGCGAGCGTGGAGCGCGGCAGCTGGGCCACCCGCATCGATCTCGAGAGCCAGCGGCTGGTGCTGGACTTCGAGCGTGGCGAGCGGAGGTTGATGGAGCGGGACTGAGGGGAGTGGAATTCGCTGCAGCTTCGGCTCGTCGGGTTCGGTTGGGGGCGACCATCCCCCGGATTTCCGACCACTTCGGCGACCATGCCCCCTGTTTCCGACCAACGTCGCTGCTCTGGGTTTGGGTAGCGTGCGAAAACCAAGGTTCCTCAGTCAGCCTCCGTGCGGTGTCCTCGGATGTGGTCGATAGTGAGGCACATGGTCGCTGAACCGGTCTGTTTGGAGGCGCATGGTCGCTCATGGGGGAGCGCTCGCTGACGGGCCCTTCGAGGGTTCGGAGGTGCCGTGCGGCCGGCCTCCAGCTGTGCGGCGGGCCTCCAGAAGCAGGCTGCCGTCACAGCAGGCCGAGCAGCTCGGCCGCGATCTGGCGCTTCGAGAGCGAGGTGCAGGCGATCAGGGCTTGGATGAGGAGTCTCCGTCCGGGGCCTCGAGCGTACAGGTCCACTGCCACCGTGCGGATCAGCGCCGAGACCGCGGCGACCACCATCGCCACACTCGGCTCGCGCATGCTCTGCAGGCCGTAGGGCAGTGGCGTTCCCTCGGGCCTCACGCTCGGGTCGCCCGAGACGTAGCCGTGGAAGCGCGCGGGCTCGGGATTGGGGGCCACCACAGCTGGGACGGCCAGCCCGACGGCGTCGCGGTGGGAGGTGAAGGCCCAGGTGAGCGGGTCGTTGGCCAGGTGGTCTCGGCAGGGGTTGAGGTGGGTGTAGCGGATCGTTCGCTGCAGGTGCTTGCGGTCCACCAGCCGCTCGGGTGGAGGCGCGGGGAGGAACACGCAGCGGCCCGGCTCGTCACGTCGGTGGTTGCGCCAGCGGGCGTAGCCCCCCAGCGCTCCCAGCCAGGCGTTCCAGTGGATGGCGCGGCCGATGTAGTGGATGTGGTCCGGCATGATCGCCATGGCCCGGACCGGGCCGAGCGCTTCGAGCCTGCGCCACAGTTCGGCGGCTTCGCGCCAGTCGTGGAACAGCCAGCCGGGGGGGACGGAGTGGGCGACGAGATGAAGCATGGCCTGGGAACTTGCAGGCTTCGTGCCAGGTCGACCTCTCTTGGGGCGGTGCGGCGAAACTCGGCGGCACGGGCCCGGAATCGCCAGCGGAGGGCAGGCCCGGAGGCTGTGTGGGGTGTCGAAGATCGTCGAAGATCGTCGAAGTTCCGTCGAGAGCTCGACGATCTTCGACGGTCCGGCCCGGCCCACTGCCTGGTGCGCACTTGGGCAGGCGCTCCGGGCGACCATGTTGCCCCGATTCGACCACTTCAGCGACCATCCCAACGCGGAGCGACCACCCGGGCCCGGTTTCCGCTCCAGCCCCATCGAAAACCGACGTTGAACGGAAGAGTATGGGAGTCTGTGACCACATATGGTCGGTTTTCCGGGACCTGGTCGCTGAGACGGTCGGATTTCGGTCACATGGTCGCCCCAAGCCCAGATGGCCGCTGGCGGGCTCCATCCAATGGCGAGGTCGCGGAACCAGCTGGCCCGGGTACCCGCACCTGGACTCACGGCGGCACCATCGCTCCCGCGTCTGCAGGCGGCCCGAGGGTATACTCCCAACCGTGATCCCCCAGCCCCCGGAGCGAGCATGAGCCGTCTGCTGATCCTCTCCCTTGTCATCGTCGCCAGCGCCTGCCGTACGAAGGACGACACCGGCGCCGAGGTGGATCTCTGCACCTGGTACCAAGATGCCGACTCGGACGGCTACGGAGACTCCACCCACAGCGTGGAGGCCTCTTGCGACGAGCCGCCCAGCGGCTTCGTGGACAACGCCGAGGACTGCGACGACGACGACATGCTGGCGTACCCCGGGCTCGAGGAGTACTGCGACGGCATCGACAACGACTGCGACGGCGAGGTGGACGAAGACGCGGGGGACGACCTGTTCTACGCGGACACCGACGGGGACGGCTACGGCGATCCCGGCTCCTGGGTCCAGGCCTGCGACGCGCCCTCGGGCTACCTGGACAACGCCGAGGACTGCGACGATGACGACGCGGCGGTCTTCCCCGGCGCCGAGGAAGCCTGCAACGGCGTGGACGACGACTGCGACGGGGAGATCGACGAGGACGCCAATCTCGAGACCAACACCTTCCACCTCGACGCCGACGGGGACGGCTACGGCGATCCCGAGGCCACCGTCGAGGCCTGCGCGGCCCCCAGCGGAACCGTCGATCCGGCCTACGCTACGGACTGTGACGACGGCGACGCCGCTATCCACCCCGCCGCCGAGGAGAGCTGCAACGGTGTGGACGACGACTGCGACGACTCTGTCGATGAAGACGTGACCGAGACCTTCTACGCCGACAGCGACTTCGACGGCTACGGCGACTCCGCTACGCCCTTCGAGGCCTGCGAGCTGGAGGCCGGCCTGTCGGGGGACGACACCGACTGCGACGACAGCGACGCCAGCATCCACCCCGGTGCCGATGAGTACTGCAACGAGGTGGACGACGACTGCGATGACGAGGTGGACGAGGACGATGCCATCGACGCCGGCACCTGGTACGCCGATGCCGACGCCGACGGCTACGGCAGCTCCACGGTCACCACCACCGCCTGCGCGGCCCCCAGCGGCTACGGCACGGACGCCAGCGACTGCGACGACTTCAACGACACGGTCAACCCCGGCGCCGACGAGCTGTGCGACGGGGTGGACAACGACTGCGACGGCAGCGTGGACGAGGACGACGCCGTCGACGCCAGCACCTGGTACGCCGATGTCGATGGTGACGGCTACGGTGATGCCAGCGCCAGCACGGCGGCCTGCACGGCCCCCACCGGCACGGTGGACAACACCGAAGACTGCGATGACGGCGACGCGACCATCAGCCCCGCGGCCGAGGAGTCCTGCAACGGCGCGGACGACGACTGCGATGGCACGGTGGACGAGAACGTGACCGAGACCTTCTGGGTCGACAGCGACCTGGACGGCTACGGCGACGCCGCCGCCCCCTCCGAGGCCTGCGAGGTGGCGGCCGGGCTGTCCGCAGAGGACACCGACTGCGACGACGGCGACG
>CAZHIK010000926.1:0-3994 GCA_964532635.1 uncultured Enterobacterales bacterium | reverse complement strand
TTGCCGTCGCCGTTGATGTCGCCGATGTTGGTGGCGTGCTCGAAGCCACCCGACCTGGTCTCGAAGTGGGTGGTGGACCAGGTGGTGCCGTCCTCGCTGTCGTACAGGTAGGCGCCGGTCTTCATGGCGGCGGCCACCAGCTCCTTGCGGCCGTCGGCGTCGAAGTCCGCGGCGACCAGGAAGCGGGTCTGGCGGTCCTCGATGGTGGCCACGGTGGCGGTGGTGAAGCTGCCGTCGTCCTGGAGCAGGTACTGGCGGATCTCGACGGGGGTGACGATCTCCTTGTTTGGGCCCAGGGAGGCCTCCATCACGCCGAAGAACTCCGACTTGCCGTCGCCGTCGAGGTCGGCAGCCAGGATCTCCTTGGCGTGGGTGGACTCGCCGGCGTCCACGATGGAGCGCACGTAGCTGGAGCCGTCCCAGCGGTACATCACGATCTCGCCGTGCTGGCTGGCGTCGGCCTTGTTGCGGTCGGACGGGGTGGCGAAGAACTCGAGGGTGCCGTCGCCGTCGATGTCGCCGATCTCGATCTCGTGCACGAAGGTGTCGGCCTTCTTGTCGAGCTCGGTGACGGTGCCGTCCAGCTCGTAGACCGCGATGACGCCCTCGTCGTGGGTGGCCATGACGTACTCGTCGGCACCGTCGCCATCGACGTCGCCGATCTCGAGGTCGCGGATGCGCTGGATCTTGCCGTCCCAGGCCTGGGCCCAGAGCTCCTCGGCGGACCAGCTGCCGTCGTCAGCGAGGGTCCAGGCCTTGAGCCGACCCTTGGCACCCTCGGCGCCAGGGCGGGCGCCGGAGATGGTGAGCACCTTGCCGTCGCGGATGATGGCCTTGTGGAACACGGCACCGTCGGGATCGTTCAGCTCGGAGCTGTCCCAGCCGGCGTCGGTCTTGGTGAGCACCTGCATGGTGGCGGGCTTGGGCACCGGCTTGCCGTCGGGGCCCGTGTCGAAGCGAGCCTCGGAGAGCAGGATGACCTGCTTGTCGCCCAGCACGCCGGCCTCGACGTACCAGGTGATGTGGCTGTCGCTCCACTCTTTGATGAGCTCCTTGGCGAAGGGGCTGTCGGGCTCTGGGGCCGGGGCCGGGGCCGGAGCGGGCTCCGGGGCGGGGGCCGGCGCCGGTTCCTGGGAGCAAGCCAGGGTGGTGATGAGGAGGGCTGACAGGCTGAGGGACGCAGTGCGAGACATGGGCTTCTCCAGAGGAAGTGGCCGGCTATCCCCAGGAGGATGGGGTCGCAAGCGGGGCTGGGTAGCCGGGGGCCGAGGACACCCTCCCGGGTGCCGCCCTTCCCAACGGGCTCACTTTGTATTACCTGGCGCGCTGCTGGCGCTCGGTTCTTCGGGCTCCCAGCGTGGAGGCCCCCCCATGGACGCGTTCTGGTGGATCCTGGGCGGCGGCATCGTCATGAGCTGCATCGCGCTGGTGGGATCGGTCACGCTGCTGCTCCCAGAGCGCCTCTTCGAGAGGATCATCCTGCCGCTGGTGGCGCTGTCTGCTGGCTCGCTACTGGCGGGGGCTCTGTTCCACCTGATGCCAGCCGCGGTGGAGCAGATGTCGGGGCTCACCCCCTGGATCTGGTGCATGGTCGGCTTCGGCTCGTTCTTCATGCTCGAGCAGTTCTTGCACTGGCACCACTGCCACAAGCCCACCAGCCAGCACAAGGCTCCCCTGGGCTGGCTGATCCTGATCGCCGACGGGGTGCACAACTTCGTCGGTGGATTGGCCGTGGCTGGCGCCTTCCTGGTCGACATCCACCTGGGCATCGTGGCCTGGGTGGCCGCAGCGGCTCATGAGATCCCCCAGGAGCTGGGCGACTTCGGCATCTTGATCCACGGCGGCTTCGACAGGAAGCTGGCCCTGCTGTTCAACCTGCTGTCAGGCCTCACCTTCCTGGTGGGCGGCCTGGTGGCTTGGGGCTTGGCCAGCCAGGTCGACGTGAGCTTCCTGATCCCCCTGGGTGCGGGCAACTTCATCTACATCGCCGCGGCCGATCTGATCCCCGAGATCAACCGCGAAGGCCGCGCCAAGCGCGCTGTGGTCCACTTCCTCTCCTTCCTCGCAGGCGTCATCCTCCTGTGGGTCATCGCGATGTACGTTCCCCACAGCCACGGCCCCAGCGGCGACGTACACGACCACGGTGGCCACGACCACAGCGCCCACGAGTCCCACAGCGAATCCGAAGGATTCGCCAAGCCCAGCGAAGCTGGGCCGACCACAGGCCACGACCACGAAGGTCACGACCACGATCATTGAGGCTCGACGGCCCCTCGCCGCTACGGCTTGGCGAACACGTAGTAGAAGTGGTCGTCGAACAGGGCGTGCTCCGCGTGCTTCACGAAGCCAGCAGACGAGAAGTTGCGCAGGATGGCCTCGCGCCGGGGGGCGATGGTCTCGGGTGGATCGCCCGTTTCATCGAGGTGACCCTCGATCACGTGGACCAGGCCCCCGGGCTTCATGCCTCCGAACAGCCCCTGTAGGCTCTGCAGTCCCCAGTGGGGCAGGGGATCGGCGGTGTAGTAGTGCACGTCCACGAACAGGGCGCGGTCCACGGCGTTCATGGGGAGCCAGGGGGTGTGGCTGGGGCAGATATAGCTGCGGATCTCGGCCATGCTGGCGGCGTCCCACTCCTCCACGATGCGGGCCTGGAGCATCTCGATGGCCAGGGGATCGATGTCGGGGGCATAGACTCGCCCTTCGGGGCCAGCAGCGGTGGCCAGGCGGAAGGTGAAGTAGCCCGAGCCGGCACCCACATCGGCCAGGATCATGCCGGGCTCGATGGCCAGCAGCTTCATCACCTCGTCAGGCTGGTTCCAGCTGTCGCGGCCGGGGCTGAGGTACTCGGTGAGGGTCTGCTCCGACTGGCCTTCCTCGCGCGCCTCTTCCCGGCTGCGGGTCTCCGGCGGGAGCTTCCATGTGGCGTCGGTGTAGGGCGGCACCACTGGCACCAGGGTCGCGCCCGGCGGGGGGCCAGCGGGGGCTGCGGCGGGCGCCTGCTCGGGCGAGGGGGGCGCGCTGGGCGTGGGTGCCGGCTCTGCGGGGGCTGCTGGTGTCTCGGGGCCAGGTGTGCCGCAGGCCATCAGGACGAGGGCGAGGAGTTCGAGGCAAAGCATCTTGGCTCCTACATGGCGTGGCCGAGGACGGCGCTCCAGGTCAGGCCCACCAGGCCCAGCCCGAGCACCACGGCGCCTACGGCCCGCTGGGGCAGGGTGCCAGCGCCCGCAGCCAGGGCCACGGCGCTGAGGTGGACCAGGGGCAGGAAGTAGTGGGTGGGGGAGTGATCGATGGTGCACAACAGCAGGGAGTAGCAACCGGCGGTCGCCAGCAGCAGCAGGGAGCGCCCCCGGGCCCCCACCAGGGCCAGCAGAGGGGCGCCTCCCGCGTAGGCCACCCAGGTCCAGTAGAACCAGGGCGTGCGCGACAGCAGCACCCGCGGATCCCCCTCTCCGTGCCAGTGCTCGGGGAAGGTCTCGAACCACAGGATCTCCACCCACTCGCCCAGTTGGCCGCTGATCAGGCCCAGCAGGGCGACCAGGGCGGTCAGGCCGGCGCCGATGGCGGCGATGGTGAGAGCGGGCTTCACAAGGGCCTTCAGTCGGCCCTGCATCAGGGACCAGAGCAGGGTGGCGCCCGCGATGAGGACCGCGCCGGGGTAGCGTAGCAGGCTGGCGGCCAGGGCCAGCAGGGTGAGTCGCACGGGCCCTCGCTGCAGGAGCGCGACCATGCCCGCCAGCACGGCGGCGGTGTACAGGGAGTCGGGGAAGTCGAAGCTACCGGGCTCGATCATCAGCCGACCGTGGACCGCGGTGGCCAGGGCGGGCAGGAACCAGGCCGGCCAGGCTGCGCTGGGCCCCGCCAGCTGCAGCAGCCGCACCCCGGAGGCTCCGGTGAGCACCAGGACCCACAGGAAGATGAGCGCCGCCCCTTTCTGGTCGCGGTCGATGAGGGCCGAGGGCACCGCCAGGACGTAGGCCCACAGCGGAGGCTGGTT
>CAZHIK010000925.1:0-3997 GCA_964532635.1 uncultured Enterobacterales bacterium | reverse complement strand
GGGCAACTTCCAGGTGGAGCTGTCCAACGACGTCGACAAGGCCACGCCCTTCGCTGAGGAGCCAGACGCGAACAACAACGTCCAGCCCGTGGTGGCCAAGCTCCGGGAGGCACTCTCGGAGCACCTCAGCGACGACCTGGTGCGGATGACGCAGACCCAGACCGAGGTCCGCCTGCAGCTGGACGAGCGCCTGCTCTTCGGCCCCAACGAGACCCGGATCCATCCGGCGGCCTACGCCTTCATCGGCGATCTGTCGGCCGCTGTACGCGACGAGGAGGTCGACATCATCGCCGAGGGGCACACCGACGCCACCGGCAGCCAGCTCGACAACTGGCAGCTCAGCGTGGATCGAGCGGTGTCGGTGGTGATGGCTCTGCAGGACACCGGGCCCATCGCCGGGCAGCGGCTCGAGGCCCGGGGCTTCAGCCACTACCGGCCCTCCGACACCGAAGTCGACGAGTCGTCCAACTGGAACCGCAGGGTGGAGATCGTGCTCCACTCCAACAAGCGCAGCGCATACTCGGCCATCGACGCCGTAGACGATCTGCAAGGAGGCACGGATGGCCCCCAGGAATGACCCCGCAGAGGTCGAGGTCGAGGAGACCGAGGCCCCTACGCCTCGCCGCGGGCGCCTGGCACTGCTCGCAGTGGCCCTCTTCCTTGCCGGTGGTGGCGCCGGCTACGCCCTGTCGCTGATGCTCACCGCCGAGCCCGGTGACGAGGCCACCGCCGAAGCGGTCGAGGGCGAGGAAGGCGAGCCCACCGAAGACGAGGCCGCGGTGGTCGATGGCACCATCCTCTCGCTGGGCGAGATGAGCATCAACCTGCGCGGGGGCGGCGGCGGCCGCCTGCTGCGCATCGAGGTCCAGGTCGAGGGCAACGCCGCGGCCATCACCAAGTGCGAGGCCCGCCAGTCCCAGCTGCGCGACGCCATCCTCACGGTGGCCAGCGACTACAGCTGGGCCGAGCTCGAGGGTTCCGCGGGCAAGATGCGGCTCCACGACGAGTTCCTGGTCCGCATCAACGGCATCCTCCGTCCCGAGCGGGTGGAGCGCGTCTACTTCACCCAGTTCGTCGTGCAGTAGGGAGGATCTCCATGAACTCCGTCCTCACCCTGCTGGCCTCCTCCGAGAGGGACAAGCCCAAGGCCGTCCCCGATCTCGAGGAGTCGCTGCGCGTGGCGGCCCGCACCCTCCAGCGCAGCCTCGGAAGCCGCGCTGGCGGCGACTTTCGTGTGCGTTCCCGCGGCATCCGCATCAAGCCGCTGCACGTGTTCATGGAAGAGAACCGCCCCAAGGAGCCGTCGGTCTTCTCCACCTTCAACAACGGCTCAACGGCACAGCCGGGCCTGATCCTCTTCTCGGGCAAGCTGCTGTCCCGCATCATGGGCTGCATGCTCGGAGATGGCGAAGAGTCGGGCATGTACTACCGTGCCAAGCACCCCATCACCGACCTGGAGATGCGGGTCGGTCGCCGGGTGGTACACGACCTGCTCACCGGCCTGAACTCCCACTGGCCAGATCCCACCGGCACCCGCTTCCGGCTGGTGCAGGCTTCGACCCACGCGCGCTTCATCACGCCCGACCTGCGCGAGGACGACTGCATCGGTTGCCGCATCGAGATCTCGTCCGGAGACATCGACTTCGGCAACCTGCTCATCACGGTGCCCCTACCGGCCAACCTCTCCCCCATGCGCAAGCGGGACATCTCCGGCCGCGACGCCCAGCTCGAGGCCGCCCGCCAGCGCGAGCGCGCCCTGGACGTCCGTGTGCAGGCCACAGCGGAGCTGGCTCGGGTCCGCATGAGCCTCGGCGAGGTTCGCGATCTGGTCGTGGGTGACGTCATCCCCCTGGGGCCCGGCGGCACCTCGGTGGTCCGCGTGCAGGACAAGCCGGTGCTGAGGGCTGAACCCGGGCTCAGCGACGGCTATCGCTCGGTGCGCGTCACCGAAAAGCTCGGCTGAACCGCCCCCTGCTCATCTGCTCGAGCGCCATGCGACCCGGGGCGTGGTAGCTTTGTCAGACCGCAGAGCACGGGTTGAGGAAGCTCTGATCGAGATTGGGCTCAAGTCGCCGCGGCCCCGTCCGATAGCGGAGTGGAACCAGCCCGCAGCAGCGGCTGGCCATGCCCCTCATCGAATCCGAGGCTCCCATGCAGGCAGAGACTCAGAACCACGACGGACCGCAGGAGACCTTCCTGAACATGATCCCCGTGGATGTAGTGGTGGAGCTCGGACGCGTCCGCCTCACCCTGCGCGAGCTCGCGGCCCTCGGCCCCGACGACATCCTCGAGCTCGATCAACCCGCCTACCGCCCCCTCAACCTCGTAGTGGGTGAGCAGGTGGTGGCGCGCGGGGAGCTGGTCATGCACAACGACACCCTCTCACTCCAGATCACCGAGATCCCCAGTCAGAGTCAGCAGAGCTGACCTGGCCCCGCGAATCTCCGCGGTGCCGCGGCGCCGGAGCAAACCTTGTACCAGAAGAACCCCCGAAGCTATGGACGCCGAACCGTCGATGGGCTCGACCGGGCGGGCATCTGCAAGCGCTACCAGGGCAAGGTGATGTACCTGGCTCGCCGCCTGGCGGAGCGCCTCCCCTCCGATGCGGGCATCACGGTGGACGACCTGGCTTCCTACGGCGCCATCGGGCTCCTCGAGGCCTTCGACCACTTCGACGAGTCCCTGAACATCCGCTTCGGAACCTACGCCGAGTACCGCATCCGCGGTGCCATGCTGGACGCACTGCGCGCCATGGACAGCCTGAGCCGACGCCAGCGCAACCTGGCGCGGCAGATCGAGGACGCCCAGCGCAAGCTCCAGCTCGAAAAAGGCAGCCCAGCGACCCCCGAGCAGGTCGCCGAGAAGCTGGGCATGGACATGGAGACCTACTGGAAGGCCGTGGAACAGTCCGCACCGGTCTCCCACATGAGCCTCGAGGACTCCGACAGCCCCAAGGATGGCGAGGGCAGCTCGGACGCCCTCCAGGGCCAGCTGGCCTCCAGCGGCGAAGAGGTGCTGGTCACCCTGGCGTCCCGCGACGCCAGGAAGATGCTGGAGAAGGCCATCCGGGCACTGCCAGAGCGCAAGCGGCAGTGCGTGATGATGTACTACGGACGCGACTACTCCCTGGCCGAGATCGCAGAGGTCTACGGCGTCAGCGTGTCGCGCATCAGCCAGATCCTGAGCGAGTCTCGGACCGCCCTGCGCAAGGTGCTCAAGGAGCAGATCGAGTCGCAGGATCTGGACTGGCGCGAGGCCATCTGAGCCTCGCAGGAGGACCCATGAGCGCCCTGTACGCAGCAGCCACCGGCCTCTCAGTCCAACAGACCCGCATCGACAACATCGCCAACAACCTGGCGAACGTATCCACCACCGGCTTCAAGAAGTCCCGCGAGGTCTTCGAGGACCTGGTCTACCAGGAGATGAGCGTCGGCGATCCCTCCGAGCAGATCCGCCGCCCCAACCAGGTCCAGGTCGGCACCGGCGCGCGGGTGGTGAGCGTGGCTCGCGACTTCACCCCCGGCAGTGTCCAGTACACCGGCGACGAGCTCAACATCGCCATCAGCGGCGACGGCTTCTTCGTGGTCGAGGCCCAGGACGGCACCCAGCGCTACACCCGCGACGGCCACCTCTCGCTGAACGCCGACGGTGAGCTGGTCACGGCCTCGGGCCACCTGGTCTCCCCCGGAATCCAGATCCCCGACGGCACCACCATCACCGTCGCCGAGGACGGCACGGTCTCGGTCACCTACGCCGACGATCCCACCGACCCCGTGTCGGTCGGCACCATCGAGGTCGTGGACTTCGCCAACCCCGGCGGCCTGCAGGCGGTGGGCAGCAACATGTACCTGGCCACCCCAGAGAGCGGCGAGCCCATCCCCATGGATCCCAACGACGGCAGCGTGAGCCTGCAGCAGGGCTTCCTCGAGGCCTCCAACGTGGATGTGGCCGAGGAGCTGGTGTCCATGATCGTGGCCCAGCGGGCCTTCGAGCTCAC
>CAZHIK010000924.1:0-4003 GCA_964532635.1 uncultured Enterobacterales bacterium | reverse complement strand
CGGGTGCTGGCGGGCTGCTGGGCTGCGGGCTGGGCCTGGGGCGTGGGGCGCTGCGCAGGGGTGGCCGCGTGGCGGGCCGGCTGATGACTGGGCGCCTGACGCGAGGAGTTGGAGTTGGAGCTCTTGCCCTTGTTGCCCGAGCCCTTCTTCTTCTTCCAGGCCTTGGGTTCGGGCTGGGGCTCCCGGACCTCCGGACCGGCGTCGGCCGGGGCGTCCGCCAGCGCCGTGGGAGCGGCGAGGCCGAGGAGAAGTGAGGCCGAGAGGATGGTCAGGAAGCGGCTCATGGGCCCTCCAGCGCACGGATGGCGCCTCGAATGCGCGCACGGGACGGGTGAGCGTCGGGTTTATTCGAGACGTCACAAAAAAAGTTAGCACGCTGATGGGACACCCGCGCTGGAGCGGGGAGTCCGCGGTCAGCCGTGGCTGTGCTCGCCTTCGCGTTCCTCACAGACGATGTGCCAGGCGTGGCAGTCGTCGCACTCCTGGATCTCGTGGTGCTCGGCGAACTTGTCCCAGTGGCGACGCTGGTCGACGCTGAGGATGCCGGTGCCCTTGCACAGGGGGCAGGCCGAGTCGAGGGCGTTCAGGATGGCTGCACGGATGAACTCCGAGCGGTTGGGCATGCCCTGGAGGACCTGGGCGAGGGCGTCGTCCACCTTGAAGGTGATGAGGTTGGGCTTGGCCATGGGGTGCTCGGTGCCGGGGTCAGTTCTTCAGGAAAGCGTGGCGCAGCCGGTTGTAGGACTCGGCTCGCACCTCGTAGATGGGGAGCATGCCGTTGGACCAGGCGTAGACGGCCTCGCTCTGGTGCTCGGGCTGGAAGGCGTGGCCCACCTCGAGGGTCTGGCTGGAGCCGTCGATGAACTCGACGGTGAAGCGGGAGCGTGGCTGGTCCAGGCCCGCGGCGCCGGGTTCGCTGCCTTCGGAGACCCGCAGCGCACGCAGATCCGACAGTGCGTTGACCGTGTAGAGGGTCTTGCGCAGGTCGGCGTCCATGACCACCGGCTCCACCACCCGCCACATCCTGGAGCCCAGATCCTGCTGGATGCGGACCCGGTTGGGGCCTTCCTCGAGGATGATGGAGTCCACCTGCTCGCGGGAGAAGTCGAAGATGGTCTTGTCCTGGAACTCCAGGGGGCCCCAGGCGAAGCGGCGCAGCCAGGTGGAGGCTACGCGGAAGACGTCGGGCTTGCCCTCGACCCGTGCGAGGGAGGCCGCTCCATCGGGGGCTGTGACCATGGCGATGCGGTGGATGGTGCCGTCGGCCATCGCCACCTCGGCGCTGGACTCGGGCTGGTCCCAGCCCTCGCCGTAGTCGGGGGAGTGCAGCTCGGAGGCCCGGATGCGGCCCATGGAGCTGGCCAGCATGTCCACGGTGGTCTGGTCCACGGCGAAGCTGGGATCGTCCACCAACCGCCAAGGACCCGGCTCCGGCTCGGTCTCGCCTTCGGCCAGGATCAGCTCGCGGGTGAAGGTCAAGCTGCCCGCCGAGCCCTGCAGGGTGATGCCCACCACCTCGTCGGGCTCGATGTCCAGCAGCAGCTTGTTGCGCCAGTCGGTGGCTTCCTGGTCGAAGCGGTGACGACCGCCAACGCGCGCGCGGTACACAGCGTCGCCACCGGGAAGGCGCAGGACCGTGGAGCCACCGCGCAGGTCCTTGCCCATCACGAAGGAGATGGCCGGCTCGTCGCCTCCGGTGAACAGCTCGAAGCCGATGTTGTTGGAGTCGTCGAGCTGGTAGTCCTCGAGGTTGCCCTCGTCGATGCGCAGGTCGATGGGGATGTCGCGGGTGAAGGTCTGCAGCAGGGAGCGCATGGTGCTGGCGTCTGCCTCGGCCTGCAGCGGCTGTCGCAGGTACCAGCGCTCGTCCTCCCGCTCGATGACGGTGGTCTGGCCGGCCTTGGTGAGCTCGACGCGGGTGACCTGGTCGGGCTCGATGGCGGTGATGATGGGTAGGTCGGTCTGGCCAGCGTGTTGGCTGCTGGGGAGCAGGAGCACGAGGGCCAGCACGGCGGCGGCGGCGAGCAGGGCGAGGGTGGTGCGGGACAGGGGCATCAGTTCACCTCCGCCGCGAAGGTGGAGCGCCGCCGGATCAGCGCGCGCAGGCCTCCGAAGATCAGTAACAGCAGGGTGCCGCCCAGGGCGTTGATCAGCAGCAGCCAGCGCAGGGTGGCGGGTTCGGGCTTGTCGAGGGGCGGCAGCTGCACGGCCTTGCTGCGGATGCCGATGAGGGCTTCATCCTGGCACATCCAGTCCACAAGGTTGAGCACCATCGCCACGTTGTTGGCCGCCGAGTCGGCCGACGCGGAGACCACCAGCCGGGCGGGAGCGCCCTGGGTGATCTTGCCGGCGGGATCATCGGGGGTGACCGCGGCGGCGCCGAAGGGAGTCTCCGCGGGCATGGGCGGGATGGGAAGGTCGGCGAAGGTGGACTCGAAGGCGCCGGTCAGCGCGATCATCACCGGCCACTGGCCGGCTTCTTCGCCAGGGACCTGGCGCTGGTAGGCGGTGGGGTCGAATGTGCGCACGCCCTGGAAGCGAGAGCCCTGATCCGAGGTCCGGGCCAGCACGGTGGCCTCGGCCCCGGACGGCAGCAGCTCCGAGATATCGATGGAGCTGGCGAAGGGGAAGAGCATCTGGTCCAGCCCCTTGACGATGGGGCTGTCTACGGCCAAGTCGGTGATCCGGGGGATGGCCGGGTGGTTGACGGGCACCTGCACCACGTAGCGACCCTGTCGGACGGGAACGCGCATCTTGCCGTTCTGGCCGCGATCGATGACCAGGTCGCGGTTGACCACCAGGCCGAGTTGACCCAGGAAGCCCTCCATGCCGTGGAAGATCTCGGTGGGGCGCAAGGATTGAAAAACGGTGCGGTAGTTGGTGAGGAACACGGCAAACGAGCCGCCGCGCATCAGGAACTGGTCGATCTGGTAGCGAGCCCGCTCGGAGACCTGTTGCTGGGGACCGAGCATCAGCAGGGCGTCGACTTCTTCGGGCACGCCTTCTTCGCCACCCAGGGGTACGGCCACCAGCTCGTAGGAGTCGGACAGCTGGGTGACCAGGGTCTGCAGGGGCCCGGCAGCCCGCATCACGTCGACTTCGGTGTGGCCGGTGGTGAAGCCCACCACCTTGCGCTCGTCGCCGACGATCAGGCTGTTGACGGTGCGGGCGATGTCGTACTCGATGGTGGAGACCTGGGTGACGGCGGACAGCGCAGTCTGCTGCTCGCCATAGACGAAGCTGGCGCCCATGTAGACCCGCTTGAGCTCCGAGCGGTCGCTGCCCCGGTAGGCGTACTGGATGGGTGTGATGCCGAAGCGCTGCGCCTCGGACTCGAGCTCCCGCTTGCCGGTGGGGTCGACCACCTGCAGCTCCATGCGGCCCTTGGAATAGGCGCGGAATTCCTCGAGCTTGTCCACCAGCATCTGCTCGTGGTTGTTGTAGGGCGCCTCGAGCCCCTTGGTGAAGTAGACCTTGACGAACAGGGGCTTTTCGAGCTGCCCGGCCAGCACGCGGCTGGCGTCGCTCAAGGTGTAGACGTGATCCTGGGTGAGGTCCAGGCGCGAGAAGTGGCGGGACGCCAGGGCGTTGCCCAGCACCAACACCAGCACCACAGCGGCCAGCTGAACCCAGGCATCGAAGAGCAGGAGCTTGCGCTTGTTCATGCCGTCCCCCTACTTCAGGCGTCCGTGGCGTAGGGCCAGGACCGCCACGGCCAGGCCCGCGAGGCCCACCGACAGGAAGTAGATGACATCCCGGCTGTCGAGCACGCCCCGGGCCAGGTTGTCGAAGTGGTAGTTGATGGCGAGGTACTGGACCACCGGCAGGATGGCTGGGGGCACCTTGTGCAGGAAGTAGCCCAAGGCGAAGGGCACCAGGCACAGCACCATGGCCAGCAGGAAGGCCACTACCTGGTTGGAGGTCACCGCCGATGCGGCCACACCCACGCCGCACAGGGCCGCCCCCAGCAGCAGCAGGCCGAGGTAGCCCCCCATCACCGGGC
>CAZHIK010000923.1:0-4004 GCA_964532635.1 uncultured Enterobacterales bacterium | reverse complement strand
AGCAACCCGTGAAGGCGCCCAGGACGGGATCCGGGAGAAAGCCCCCGGTGACACCCGCGGGGTGATCAGCCCCGCCGCACCATCATCACCGAGCAGGGGGCCCGCTGGGCGATCTGCTCGGGGATGTTGCCGAAGCCCAGGTTCTTGAGCACCTCGTCGCGGTTGGCGCCGACCATCACCAGGTCGTAGCCGTCGGCCGCTTCTTCGAGGATACCGCGCACCACGTCGTCGGACTCCACCAGCTTGGTGCTGCACTCGAGGCCCCGAGCCTCGGCCACGGTGACCTCGAGGAAGCCCATGGCACGGCCCTTCTGCATGTCGCTGGCGCCGGGCTTGACCACGCCCATGGCCACCACCTCGCAGCCGTGGACCTGCTGCAGGTCGCGAGCCAGCTTGGCGGCGTAGCGGGCGTGGGGGCCGCCCGCCGAGGGGATCAGGATGCGGTCGATCTTGGTGAAGTCGCCCCAGATGCGGACCACGCCCACGCTCACGGGAATCCGGCGCATGACGTTGTCCATGGTGGCGCCCAGCACCGAAGTGGTGGCCCGCCGAGCGCGCTTGGGCATGCCCTTCCAGCCCATGAGCACCAGCGACACCCCGGGCTGACGGGCGGCGGCCAGCACGCCCGCGGAGATGCGATGCGCCACCCGCACCACCCCGGCCACTTCCTTGCCCGCGGCCTGCATGTCGGCCACCAGCTTGCGGAAGGCCTGGATGCGGAAGGGCGCCGCCAGCCCGCCGATGGACAGCGGGGTCTGCACCGGCACCACCTGCACGTTCAGCAGCGTGACCTTGCCCTTGCGCACCTCGGCCAGGGGCTTGGCCAGGTTGTACAGGGGGCCGAAGCTGGCGGGATTGGCCACCGGCACCAGCACCTGGCCGGCTCCCCGAGGGAAGGGCTTCATGGTGGGCACGGGGAACGCCCGCTCTTCCACCGGCGCCCGCTTGAGCACGAAGAAGAAGCCGCACAGGCCCACGGCGGTCCAGACCGCAGCGATGCCCCAGGCTTCGGGGTAGAGCCAGAACTGGCTGATGGCCAGGATGATGCAGGTGACCACGCCCAGGAACTGGGGGATCGGGTAGAACGGAGCCTTGAACCTGCGCTTCAGGTTCGGCTCCTTGACCCGCAGGATCCAGGCCGCCGCGTTGGTCATGGCGAACGACAGCAGGAACATCAGGCTGGCGGCGCTGCCCACCTGCTCGATGGGGAAGCTGATGGCGACCACCAGCAGCACCACACCGGTGACCAGCACCGCCACGTGGGGGGTCTGGCGGGTGGCGTGGATGGCGCCGAAGATCTTGGGCAGCATACGGTCGCGGCCCATGCTGAACGCCACGCGGCTCGAGGCCAGCACCGTGGCGTTGAGCGCCGACATGGTGGACAGCAGCCCGCCGGTGACGATGAGCACCACGCCCACAAACGGCATGAAGCTGGCTGCGGCCTGCACCACCGCGGTCTCACCGTGCTCGCCCAGGAAGCGCCAGCCTTCCATGTCCGGGATGCGGATGGCGCCCAGGCTCACGAAGATGATGAGCAGGTAGATGAGCACCGCACCGCCCAGGCTGATGAAGATCGCCCGAGGGATGTTGCGCTCGGGATCCTTGATCTCCTCGCTGACCGTGGCGATGAGGTCGTAGCCCTCGAAGGCGATGAAGGTGAGCCCCATGGCGGTGATGACCGCCCAGAAGCCGTTGGGGAACATGGGGACGAACGCCGCCAGGCTGGTGGTAGGATCGTCGGCCACGACCTTCATGCCGAAGTAGATGAAGATGGCCAGCACGATGATCTTGGCCACCGTGATGACGTTCTCGGCCACACCCGTGACCTTGGCGCCGGCGTAGTTCAGGCCCACGAAGCTGCCCACGATGAACAGCACCAGCGCAGCCTCGGCGGGGCGCTGCCCGAGGCTGATCATCAGGTGGTGCGCGTCGGGCAGATAGCGGTGCATCACCTCGAGGCTGTACGAGGCGAAGCCCCGGGCGTACAGCGCGCAGGCCACGGTGTAGGCGAACCACAGCATCCAGCCGGCCAGGAAGCCCGCCCAGCGGGGCATGGCCCGCCGCACGAAGCTGTAGCCACCGCCAGCCTCGGGGATGGCCGAGGCCAGCTCGGCGTAGGACAGAGCGGTGAACATCGAGACGATGCCGTTGAGGGCGAAGGTCACGATGGCGCCGGGGCCCGCGGCGTGGAACGCCAGCCCCGTGAGCACGAAGATGCCGGCGCCGATCATGGCGCCCAGGCCGATCATCGAGGCGTCGAAGAGGCCGAGATCACGGGCGAGCTGGACCTCACCGTTCGGCGCCTGTACGGCCTGGTTTTCTGCGCTGGTCATGGGGTTCTCCTGCCACCAGACAAGGGAGGCCGCGGAGCTATCGGAAACAGCGCCCATTCACAAGGAAGTTTCGGGCATCTCGAGCCAGGGGGTGATCTCGCGATGGCTGCCCCCCCCGGCGCGCCGGCAGCCCTACCGGCGACAAAGAGCCCACGCGGGGTATCTTGACCCAGTGCCCGCCACCGGAGCCTGAGTGATCGAGCCTCGACAGATCGGTGACATCGTCTCCTACGACGGCACCTCCATCCGCTACCAGCGCTTCGGCGAGGGCCCTCCGGTGGTGATCGCCAACGGCATCGGCGTGGGCTACCGCGGGCTGACGCTGCAGCTGGAGTACCTGGCGCAGCACTTCGACCTGATCTGCTGGGACTACCGGGGCTTCTTCGACTCGGGCCCTCCGGGCTACGGCGGGCCCCAGATGGCCGCCCACGGCCACACGGGCGCGCGCGATCCCGTGCTGGTGGGCTGGAGCATGGGGGTGTCGGTGGGCTTCGAGGCTCTGGGCTTCGACACGGGGCGTTTTTCGCGCATGGCCTGCCTGGACGGCGTGCCCACCAGCCCCTTCGGAGCATCGCCCCTGGTGCCCCTGGCGTCCCGCGCCCTGCCCCGGGCGCTGCGAGCGGCGGCGGTCACCGCACCCGTGGTGTCGCCAGTGCTAAGCCGGCTGCTGCGGAGCCGGGAGTTTCGCCCCATCGCCGGGCGCAGTGGCCTGCTGCGACGCCACGCCCACCCCGAGGCCTTCGAGGCCATGACCCACGGTGTGGCCAGCCACGATCTGCGCCTGTACCTTCGCACCCTGGCCGAGCTGGGCCGCTCGGACACCCAGGCCCTGCTACCCAAAGTGCAGATCCCGCTGCTGTTCCTGGTGGGTGAGTTCGACCTGTTCATCCCCCCCTGGGTGGTGCGAAGGCTGGCCCGTCGCGCTCCAAACGCCCGGCTCGAGGTTATCCCCGGTGCGTCCCACTTCACCGTCGTGGAGGAGCCGGCCCTGGTGAACCAGGCCCTCGAGGTGTTCCTGAGAGACTGAGCGCCCCCTCCGCGGGGCCTGGAGCCCAGGACCGGCAGCAGCAGGCCGCTCGAGGAGGCGGAGCTTTCGAGGAGAGCCCCGCTTCACCGCACCCGGTCGCCGACCTCCGCCCACCACTCCTGGGGCTCCACATCCCCGTGGGGCAAGCGCCACCGCAGCAGCTTGTAGCGCAGGCGCTCGACTGTGCCGTGCTCCCGCGGCGGTGAAATCAGCGGAACCATCCGCCGCAGCCGCCGGGCCAGCTCCGAGTGCTCGGGCATCACGAGCCCTGGCTCTCGCCTCCACTGCGCCCAGCCGATGGAGCCGCAGACCCCCGCGGCCCGGGCGTGTCCCGCCTCGAGGATGTCCTGTGCGAAGACCCGCAGCGGCCCCTCGAAGGCGTGGAGCACGTCGTGCAACGCCACGATGCCTCCGTCCTGCAGGTAGGGCGCGAAGGCCTCGAGGTCCGCTCGCGCCCCCTCCATGGTGTGGTCACCGTCGATCCACAGCAGCCTCAGCGGCCGCAACTGTCATAATCATAAAAATAAAAACATGCCCATCCATGTTGTTTAAATGACGGGAGAAAGCAATTAACGTCAGGCTGACCGCACTCAGCATCAGCTCAATACACAAATAGATAATGATGGCGTTTCGACGGGTAATGA
>CAZHIK010000922.1:0-4006 GCA_964532635.1 uncultured Enterobacterales bacterium | reverse complement strand
CCGAGGGAGGCGGGGCTCTGGCAGAAAGGTGGCCGGGCCTCCTAAAATGCCGAATGTGGGGGGGGGGGGACGCACTCGGCAATTTAAGTAGGAGGTCCCGGCCGAAACTCCTTGGCACGGGGTGCCAACATTTCCATAGTTATCGCGGACACCTCGGGTGTCAACCACGAATGCAAGACTAGGTGCCTGGGCAGCGCTCAGTCGCCGCAGGTGGGGGTGTTGTTCTCTTCGATCTTGTCGGCCATCAGATCGGTGTAGCCCCAGCGGTCTTCGTGCACCTCGGGGATGTCGAAGTCGCCATAGACCAGCACGTGGGAGCCGGACTCGGTGCCGTCGAAGAGGATCTGGAAGCTGCCGCTGGCGGGTTCGCCGGGCTGGATGTCGTTGGGATCCTGGTCGAAGGCAACCCAGGAGCTCTCGACCTGGACCCAGCTGTCGAGGCCGGCGCTGGACTGATCGACGGGGCGCCAGGCGTTGTTCTCGACCTTCATCGAGAACTCGGGATCGCCGTATCCCAGCGCGGTGGCATCGGAACCGCCCATCTCGTCGGTCCAGTCATCGACGTAGCCCAGCACGGAGGTGTACAGGGACTCGTAGGCGTCCATGTCGGGATCTTCGGGATCGAGTTCGATGTAGAAGCTGTCGGTGTAGCCCGCCTCGTACCAGCCGAAGTCGGTGGGGTGGGAGTTGTATTCCTCGGCCGCGAACTTGGCCTTGCCGAAGCCGGCCAGCCACTCCTGGGGCAGGACCCAGTAGTCTTCGCTGTTGTAGGGGTTGAGCTGGTAGGCGCCGGCGTTGAGGTAGTAGATGGCCGCCGCGTCTTCGTCCTCGGCCCACTTCTCGACCCAGTCGGCTCCGTCCCACAGCTCGAGGACCGTGGCCCCGGTCTCGTCCTGGGTGCAACGGGTGGGCTGGAAGTCGGGATCGATCACCCACGCCACGCGGAAGTCCTGGCCGTCGCCGAGGTCCACGTGGAAGGTGAGCTGGAGGTCTTCCTCGCTGGTGATGATGGCCTCGGAGCGCCACACCTCGACGGACTCGCCGTGGAGCACGTAGTAGGCGTCGTCGTTCAGCCAGGAGAACCACTCGGGCGCGAACTCGCGGTCGGTGCAGGCCTGGATGTCGTAGTCTTCGAAGCCCTTGACCTCGGTGCCGGAGCAGTTGAAGAGGGTGGCCCCTTCGAGGTCGAGCTTGGCCTCGTCGACCGTGCCTGACGAGCTGGCAGCCAGCCAGGTGGTGTAGGAGACGTTCATGTCGGCATGCTGGGGGGCGCAGCCGATGAGCAGAGCGAGGGGGAGCAGGATGCTGGGGTGGCGCATGGGGATGCCTCGGGATTTCGGCGAGAGCCAGCGATGTGCACGATGACCACCCCCGAACGGACCGAGGGCGATGACTCCACATAGACCTCGAGAGGCCGATACGCAAGTATAGCGGAGCACTCGAGTCGAGTCAGCCGTCCGCGACGCTGTTGGGGCGCAGTCGGCGTTGACAAGGGAGGGCGTGATGATAAGGTGCCGCGGCTCGGAGCCTCACTCCGAGCACGTTCTTTGATCGGACGAGCGAATGCAGGAAGGGAACGACCTCATCCACATGGAGCAAGCCCTCGCGCTAGCGCGACGGGCTGCCGAGCTCGGCGAGGTGCCCATAGGCGCAGTGGTGGTCCAGCAGGGCCGCATCATCGCCGGGGCCCACAACCGCCGCGAGCTCGACCAGGATCCCACCGCCCACGCCGAGCTGCTGGCCATGCGCCAGGCTGCGGCACGTTTGGGCAGCTGGCGTCTGGTGGGTTGCAGCGTCTTCGTCACCCTCGAGCCCTGCGCCATGTGCGCAGGCGCCATGGTCCTCGCCAGGATCGAGCGTTGCGTCTACGGGGCCTCCGACCCCAAGGGCGGCTTCCTCGGCACCTTGGCAGACCTGAGCGACCATCCGGGCCTCAACCACCGCTTCGAGGTGGTCCCCGGGGTCCTGGGCGACGAGTCGTCGGCGCTGCTCCGAGGGTTCTTCTCGCGCCTGCGCTCGCACTGAGCATTGCTGGAGAGGTGGCCGAGTGGTCGAAGGCGGTGGATTCGAAATCCACTGAGGGTCATGCCCTCCGTGGGTTCGAATCCCACCCTCTCCGCCTCGCTCGTCCTCTCCGTGGGTTTCAGGAGAAGTGACCGAGTGGCCGAAGGTGCGGCACTGGAAATGCCGTGTAGGTTCTTCCTACCGTGGGTTCGAATCCCACCTTCTCCGCCATCCCACGGAATGTTCTCGAGTCCAGATGATGGCCGGGTCTGTTGATCTCAGGCCCGTGAACTCCGCCAGGTCCGGAAGGAAGCAACGGTAGCGGAACCCGGGAAGCGGCAGGTCGCCCGGCCATCTCCCATCTCGAGAGCCTTTGCGCCGCAGGATTCGTCCTGCGGCGCTCTTTCGTTTCGGTAAGGGGGCCGTTCGGGGGTGCCCTTTCGGTTATTGGATGGACTCGCACGGAGTCCTCGCCCATGTCCTACCTCGCCATCGCGCGTAAGTGGCGTCCCATGGTCTTCGACGAGATCGTGGGCCAGAAGCACGTCACCCGCACGCTCCAGAACGCCATCCGCATGGAGAGGATCCACCACGCCTTCCTCTTCACCGGACCCCGCGGGGTGGGCAAGACCACCGCCGCTCGCATCCTGGCCCGGGCCCTGTGCTGTGAGCAGGGTCCCACCCCGGAGCCCTGCGGCACCTGCACCCTCTGCACCGCGATCCTCTCGGGGGCGGCGCCAGACGTCATCGAGATCGACGGCGCCAGCAACAACTCCGTCGATGACGTGCGTGAGCTGCGCGAGGGGGTCCGCTACCTCCCGTCCCAGGCCCGCTACCGCATCTACATCATCGACGAAGTCCACATGCTGACGCGGCAGGCCTTCAATGCGCTGCTCAAGACCCTCGAGGAGCCACCGGCCCACGTGGCGTTCATGTTCGCCACCACCGAGCCGCAGAAGATCCCCGAGACCATCCTCTCCCGCGTGCAGCGCTTCGACTTCAAGCGCATCCCATCGAGCCAGGTAGCCGGCCGGCTGGCAGCTATCTGTGAGGCCGAGGGTGTGCAGGTGAGCGAGCATGCCCTTCGGCTGGTGGCCCGCGCTGGCGAAGGCTCCATGCGCGACGCCCAGAGCCTCCTGGACCAGGTCATCTCCTTTGCGGGCCTCGAGATCCAGGACAGCCAGGTCACCGAGCTGCTCGGCCTGGTGGACCGCAGCCTGCTCTTCGAGATGCTCGCGGGGCTGGTCCAAGGCGAGCCGTCTCGCTGTCTGGATGCCATCGCTCGTGTCCACGACTTCGGCTACGAGATGGACCAGTTCACCGCCGAGCTGCTCGAGCTACTGCGCAACGCGGCGCTTGTGGCGATGGCCCCCGAGGAGCGCCGTCACCTCGATCTCAGCGACGACGAGGTGGAGCGCCTGCGGGAGCTGGCCGCCGGCCTCTCCCCGGAGCTGTTCGCCCGCTGGTTCGATGCGCTGCTCGAGGTCCACGACCGCGTGGCCCGGGCCGCTCGCCCGCGCATGGTGCTCGAGATGGCGGTGGCCCGCCTCTCGAGCGTTCGCCCGGTGCGTGGACTCGACCGAGTGATGGCCCGCCTCGAAGACCTCGACCGCCGCCTGCGCCAGAGCGGCTACGCCGCGGCGGGTGGCGGAAGGCGAGGTGGCCCCCCTTTTCCGAGGGCTGAGCCGTCCCGCGCCCCGCCGCCCCCCAAGAGCTTTGGCGACGCGGGCCGGAGGGCTCCCGCGGTTCAACCCGGCCGTACGCCGGCTCCCGAGCCGGCGGCGGATCCGCAGCCCCCGGAGCCGAAGCCGCCGCCCCCGAAGCCGGTGTCCCAGGCCTCGAGCCCTTCACGCCGAACGCCGAGTGTCGAGCCCCGCCCTCCGAGTTCCGAGCCCCGCCCTCCGCGCGCCGAGCCGCGACCTCCGCGCACCGAGCCCCGCGAACCTCGCCCCGGGCCCCCGCCCCTTGATCCCGCCGCCCCCGGCTACGGCGCCGCCCCTCC
>CAZHIK010000921.1:3723-4011 GCA_964532635.1 uncultured Enterobacterales bacterium | reverse complement strand
TGGAGTATACGGGAAGACCGTGACCTGTCAAATGGAACCCTGACCTCCGCTTGACAATCCATGGGTGTTCGGGTTCAGCCCGATAAGGGACCCCACCACGAGCCCTCGAATCCTCTCCCCAGGCCCCCTGATGCCACCCAATCCCTACACAAGGGTACATCGACTGCAGCGCCGCCATCGCTGGCGGGTGCAGCCCTGGGAGGCCGTCTGGCCCCTGCTGGCGCCGGTGCTGCTGGGCGGCTTGGCCGCCCCACTCGCGCGGCCCAGCCTGTTCTGGTGCGAGACGCG
>CAZHIK010000921.1:567-3713 GCA_964532635.1 uncultured Enterobacterales bacterium | reverse complement strand
TCGAGCCTGGTCTGGCCGGGCTCTGCCTGCGCCTCGGGCTGGCTCTGTGCGGAGCGGGGATCCTCGTGGTCCACGAGCAGGTCGTTCGCGGCCCAGAGCGCCGCATCCTCGATCCCCACCCCGTGGAGCCAGGGGCCCTGGTCAACGCCATCGCCCTGCGGCTGCTCCGTGCCACCGCGGGTCTGCTTGTCGGTGCGGGACTGCTGCTACTCCCACTGGCACTGATGGGACGCTACGCCGCCCTGGCCCCCTCCCTCGTGGTGCTCCTCGGCGGCTGGCTGTGCGGACTGTCCATGGGCTTCCTCGCTCAGCTGGGTGCGGCTTGGGCCGCT
Source organism: uncultured Enterobacterales bacterium (assembly GCA_964532635.1). GTDB lineage: Bacteria > Myxococcota_A > UBA796 > UBA796 > JAFGLY01 > CALDOK01. Next base: position 3,381 of record CAZHIK010000921.1, on the reverse strand, counting down.
CGCGCCCCGGCAGCCCAAGCCTCACTCGACCTCATCCGGGGTAGCTCGCCTCCGATGCAGGCAGCGCTGATCTGGGCCCCGGGTCTGGCCATCGCTGCGAGCGGGGGCGCTCTGGTGGTTGCCACCCGTGCGCTTCAGGCCGCCCTCGGCGGCAGCCCTGCCGCCCTGGCCGCCATCGCCTCCCCCATCGCCCTGGCCGTGGCTGGGTGGGCCCTGGTGCCCTGGCTGGCCCGTCGCACCTGGTACCAGGCCACCACGGTGGTCGCCGAGGTGGACGCAGCCTGGGCCCAGGTGGAGGACCCGGAGGCTGCTCGCCGGGTGTACCTCGAGTGGGCCGTGCGCTGGGCCCCCGCGACGCTCCGCCCCCACCTCCTCCGCGGGCTTCGCCAGGGCTGGCGCTCACGCCGCACCTGGGTCACCGGCGGCTGGGGCCTGGGCCTGCTGGCAGCGGTGGCCGGCTGGACCGCCTCAGCGGAAGCATCCCCGCGCGCGCTGCTGGTGGCGGGCAGTGCGGTGGTCGTGCTGGCCGCCCTCGCCATCCGGATGGAGACCAGCGACCCAAGCTGGCTGGGGCGGGCTCTGGGGCTGCGATCCGCCCCCCTCGCGGGCGCACGCTTCCTGGTGGTCCTCGCCTACCTCCAGGGCGCCATCCTCCCTCCAGTCGCTGCGGTGTCGTTGCGGCGAGGCGCAGAGGCCCTCACCCTGCTGGGGCTCCTCGAAGGTCTCGCGGTGGTGGCCTCCGGTCTGGCCGCCGCCCTCAGCCTGGCTGGCCGTCGCGCATGGTTCGCGTACCCTCCCCTGGCCCTCGCATGTTGGATCCTCATCGAGCGGAGCTTGCCGTGACCCCTCCTGTCCCCGCCACCATCGAGGTCCAGCAGCTCACCCGACACTTCGGCAAGGTGCAGGCTCTGCGCGGAGTGAGCTTCTCCGTGCAGCCTGGTGAGTTCGTTGGCCTGATCGGACACAACGGCGCCGGCAAGACCACGGCGCTGCGGATCCTCACCGGCCAGCTGCCACCAACCAGCGGCGTCGTCCGCGTCGCAGGCCTCGACGTCCAGGCCGAGCCACGTAGGGCCCGGGCCGCCATGGGCTACACCCCGGAGCAGCCCGAGCTGTACGACTACCTGACCGCCCGAGAGCTCCTCGAGTTCGTGGCCGAGGTTCGAGGCGGGGGTGACCTGGACGCGGCGCTGCACCTGGCGGGCCTGGGTGACGACGCAGACCGGCTCATCCGAGAGTATTCCCAGGGCATGCGCCGCCGGACCGCCCTGGCTGCGGCGGTGCTGGCCCAGCCTCCCGTGCTGATCTTCGACGAAGCCCTCAACGGACTCGACCCACCCTCGGCAGCTCGGGTCAAGGAGCACCTCGCCGATCTGTGCTCTCGCGGACACGCTGTGCTGCTGTCCACCCATGTGCTCGAGACCGTGGAGCGCATCGCCCACCGCGTCGTCATGCTCGCCCACGGCCGTGTGGTCGCCGACGAGCGGGTGGAAGACATCGGGCAGGAAGGCCTCGAGCGCCTGTTCCTCAAGCGCATCGCCAGCTCGCACAGCGAGGAAGGCCAGTCGCCTACAGAGCCGCGAACTCCTTGATCTTGCGTAGCAGGACCCGGTTGGCCGCGCGATAGCCCGAGGGGTACCAGTCCGGGCTGGCGGGGACCCGGTTGCGAGGATGGTCGTTGAGCTGGAACCAAGGGAGCCCGCCCTTGGAAGCGGCTCGCATCATGCGCTCGGCGTGGCGGAGCTCTCCTGGCTGGGCATGGTCGCGTTGTGCCTGGTAGCGGTAGTAGCCACAGCGCAGATCTCCCACCCAGCGCACCGCTTCGCGGGGGCGCCAGTAGGTCTCGTCGTCCATTCCGTGCCCCATTGCGGGGTGCATGATCCGGCCTCCAGCGGTGATGATCTCCCGGTCGCAGGGACCCTCCCAGTCGATCAACCAGCCCAACCGGCAGGCGTCGCCAGGCTGGGCCAGCGCGCCCACAGCCATCGCCACCCCCAGGCTGATGGCGACCACACCCGAGCGGCTGGGCACTACATCCGGTCGCGACATCAGGTAGCGCAGGGCGGTGAGCACGTCGTCCTGATGCTCGGGCCCCCCGAAGTCCTCGGGCCCCCAGGAGCGCCCCCGACCGGATGGATCGAAGTGCATGCAGATGGCCCCGAGTCGTGCCACCTCGTCAGCGGCGATGGGGGGACCGTGACCCTCGAAGACCGAGCCCGGATCGTCGATGCCCGGGCAGAGCAACACCGCAGGGCGAGTGCTCCGGCCGTCCCCAAAGGGCAGGTGGAGACGCGCGTGGAGCTGGTAGCCGGCGGTGCTGACCAACACCAGATCCTCGCGTCGCACGCCCCGGGCTCCGGGTCGGTGGCTACGCAGCCAGCGGGGCACGCGGCTGGCACGCCGCTCCAGGCGCAGGGCCAAGCCGGTCAGCAGCGGAGGCATGTCACTCCTTGGTGCGGGGGGCTTCGTAGGTGGCGCCCGGCTCGACCAGCTCCGCGTACTCGCTGTTCCACAGGTCCTCGAAGTAGGAGTCGAGCTGGGAGGCAAAGGCCGGCCCGTCCACGACCAGGCCCACGTTGCGGCTGCTGTGGAAGTAGTCCCGGCCCCAGTTGCTGGTGCCAAGCCAGGCCCGTTGGCCGTCGGCCACCAGGTACTTGGCGTGGACCACGCGGGCGAAGGGGATGAAGCCGGAGCTGTGCTCGGGGATGGAGACCAGCTTCACGTCGATGCGCGGCATGCACTGCAGGCTCTGCAGCCCTTCGATGGTCCACTTCTTCTTGGACCAGTCGGCCACCAGCAGCTCCACCCTCACCT
>CAZHIK010000921.1:0-557 GCA_964532635.1 uncultured Enterobacterales bacterium | reverse complement strand
GCCGCCCTCCGCAGCGCTGCGTCGAGATCGTCGAAGTAGCGGCCGTGGTAGTCGGAGGTCTTGTAGTTGAGCAGCTGGATGCGGACCCGCTCTTCGGCTCCGTCGATCAGCTCGATGAGCATCGGCAGGTCCCACAGCTGCTCGTCGGGCAGCCACCCGGTGGGGCTCGCGGCGATGGAGGCCTGGACCTGCCCCTGCTCGAGCTCCAAGGTGACGGGGAAGGCGTAGGGCGTCTCGGGCGCGGAGAACACCTGTTCCATGGGCGTACCCCCGGCGTGGGCCCAGTCCGCCTCGAAGATGTCGGACAGGGCGCGCACCAGCTCGGGCTGGTCGGTGCGGACTCCCAGCTCCTGCACGTGCTCCAGAGAACGCCAGTCGAAGTTCTGGCTGCCCAGGTACAGCTCGCGACCGTCCACCAGGAAGTACTTGGCGTGCAGCACACCGCCCATCGCCGCCTCCACATCCCAGATCGCTACCTCGATGTTCTTCCGCTTTGCCAGCGCGTCCAGGGTCTCGGGGTAGGTCTGGTGGAACTTCCCGTCGGCCAGGATGCGCAC
>CAZHIK010000920.1:0-4012 GCA_964532635.1 uncultured Enterobacterales bacterium | reverse complement strand
GAGCTCGAGGCCTCGGCCTGGATGGAGACCATCGAGGTGGCGGGCGACGAGTACGACAACACCGGCTTCCAGGCCCGCCTGGGGGCCCGCTACTACGGCTACCTCGGCACCTCTCCGGCCTACTGGTACGCCGGAGCCGGGATCGCCCACACCAAGGCCCTGGTCTTCGCCTATGGAGACGAGACCCGCACCTCGGTGGAGATCACCACCGAGCCGCACACGGGCCTGCGCCTCGGAGGCGGCATCGGCGCCGAGGCCGGTCGCTTCTTCGTCGAGGCCGACGCCCACGGCACCTGGGGCCTGGCGGCCGTGCCGGCGGTCCTGGCCCCGCGCCTGATCGCGGGCTTCGAGGTCAAGCCGCGCATGATGGTCTTTTTGTCCTACGCCTACGAGGTGCGCAACATCCGCCTCGAGCTACCCCAGGACGGCGGCCAGCTGCGGGTCAAGGACAAGTACCAGCCATTGGTGGTCGGTATCGGCGGAGCGTTCCGCTAGCCTCTGGTATGATGGCCTCCGACCCGGAGGCCCCATGACTCGAAGCCTGCTCCTTCTGCCCCTGATCGCCCTGACCCTGTCCCTCGGCTGTGGCGACAAGGAAGAGACCGCGACCCCCGAAGGCGACACCGACACCGACACCGACGCCGACGGTGACACCGACGCCGACAGCGACACGGACGCCGACGCGGATGGTGACACCGACGCCGACAGCGACGCGGACGCCGACACCGACGCCGACACCGACACCCTGCCCGATCTGTCGGACGGCCTGGATCAGGACGTCTGCGAGAGCGGCCCGGGAGACCGGGGCGCGACCACCTACTGGATCGGGACCTACCTCTGGGAGGGCGACGGCGCAGCCGCCGGCAGCGAGCGCTGGCTGTGGTACGCCACCAGCGAGTGGGAGGACGTGGGCGGCGCCGACTGCGAGGTGGTGTTCGCGACCAGCGCCACCAGAGGGACTGTCGGAGCCTGCGCGGACTGCGACTTCTCACTCACCGTGGACGCCGAGGTCGACATCGACGCCACCACCTGCCCCCGGGAGGCCTGGACCGCCTACGAAGAGCAGTCCTGGTCCACCGCCTACGACGTGCGGCTCGAAGACGACGGCACGACCACCTGGTTCTACAACAGCTCGGGCACGGAGTTCGCCAGCGGCTACCACGACGCCAGCGGCCAGAACTTCTTGACCGAGTCCAGCTGCTTGTGGTTCTAGCCCGCTAGCGGGAGCACATGAAGTGCTCCCCTACGGCAGCTTGCCGGTCACGTCCACGATGTAGAGCTGCCGCCAGTCGGTGGCGCTGTTGGGATCGTCGGCCGCGCTGGGCAGGGCGGTGAACGCGGCCCAGACCTTGCCGCCGGCCTCGACCAGGTCGGGCTCGCCACAGGCCACCAGGCCGGTGGGGATCTGCTTGGTGGACGAGCCATCCAGGCGGGTGGCCATCAGGCGATCACCTTGTTCGGGATCCGACATGGTGTAGACCACGGACCTGCCATCGGGGGTGATGGCGGGGCCGGCCCGCATGGGCAGGCGCACCTCGCGCGCCACGATGGTGCGCTCGGAACCCGAGCTGTCGGTGACGGCGATGTCCCAGTGGCCTTCGCCGCGCTCGTTGGTGAAGTAGACGACCAGGTTGTCCACCCACACCGGCCGAGTCTGGTCGCCGTTGCCGCCCTTGAGCTGGGTGACCTGGCCTCCCTTCCAGAGGAAGAGGTCTTCGGTGCCGCGGTTCTTGCGGGTGAAGGCCAGGGTCTCACCGTCGCTCGCGAAGCGCGGGGCGGCTTCGGCATCGGGGCTGGTGAAGGTGCTGGAGACCTTGTTGCTGGTCTGGGACCAGAGGAAAAGATCTCCGCTGCCGGTAGAGTCCGACACGAAGGCCAGGGTGCGACCGTCGTCCGAGAGCGAAGGCCAGGTGAGGTCGCCACCGATCTGCGTGCTGTTGAGCAGCTCGGCCGCCGACTGGCCGCCCGGCGCCCAGTAGTACAGGCGCTGAGTGCCACCCGCGTTGGAGCCCTCGAAGATGAGGGTGCCCTCAGGGTGCCAGACCGGGTGGGCCACCACGGAACCTCGCCCGGAGAACGAGCTGGTGGTCCCGGGGATCACGACCTTGGTGGGGACCCCACCGTTGCCGTTGTTGACCTGGGTGACGTAGAGGTCCACGGCGTCGCCGTACCGGTTCAGCTCGAAGGCGAGGTACTTGCCGTCAGGAGACCAGTGCGGGTTGTAGGCGTGGCCGTCCTCGCCGACATGGACCTGACCCGCGAGGGCAGCGGTGCCGAGCAGGATCGGAAGCATGGGGAAGAGTTTCATCACTTACTCACTCTTGGGCGATGCGGGCGCCAGCGTGAAGCCGAGCTGCCCCCAGGTGTAGAGACGGGAACCATCGGACTGGGCACCCCCTAGAAGGGACAGGGCACCGCTGAGATTCCCGATGTCTGTCAAGGCATAGGACACGCCGCCGGCGCCGCCCGCTGCCATGATGGTGCCGCGGGCGGCAACGACACAGTTGGTGCAGGGTGCCCCCTCGTCAGCGGAGGGGATGTCCGAGGTGTAGGCAGAGCCCACCGACCAGATGGGACCGGCGTCGATCCAGATCTTGTTGAGGCGGAACTCCCCCGCCAGCCAGCCGTAGCCGGTGTTGAGCTTCTGGGCCTCGAGCTCGTAGGGGCTTCCCGCGGGTGCGTTGAGTTCGTCGGCGGACACCGCACCTCCGAAGCCACCGTGGTAGCCCACCTCGACCAGCACACCGAGCTTCTGCCCCAGGCCGGCCGACAGGCCAACACCCGCACGGGCACCCGCGCCGCTGAAGCCGTGGGGCTGGAAGCCTTCGGCCTCCCAGTTGACCGACGAAGGCTCGCCGGCGGAGGTGAAGGCGGGGCCGACGTTGACACGGGGACCGATGTAGGTGAGCTCGAAGGGCTCACGCTCTTCCTTCGGGGGGCGCTCGTCCACAAGCACCAACTCGATGGGTTCGCCACCCGCCTCGACGTTGATGGTCTCTGGGCCGAAGCTGTACTCGCCCTTGGGGAGCAAGCCCTCGTACTCGCCCTCTTCGACCACCGCGGCCTGGGCGGCCTCGATAGCCGCGCGCTGATCGGGGGCGAAGGGCATGGCCGCCGGGGTCAGGGTGACGTCGGCCTTCTTCTTGCTGGCGATGTCCACCTGGCCATAGTTCCCGTCGAGGTCGGACAGCCACTCGATGACCTCGCGGGAACCCTCGACCTTGGCGGCCAGCTTGAGCCGGCCGTAGACGGCGTTGATGTCGCCCATGGCGCGGGCCGACTGGGCGCCCAGCCAGTAGTCCTCGTAGGTGAGCACGACGTCGCGCTTGTCCCGGAGCACCTCGAGCTCGAGGAACGCGGCTTCGACGCCCTTCCAGGCGTTGCGCTTGGACAGCCGCCGCATCTCCTCTGTGAGACGAATGTGCTCAGCATCTTCGACCTCACCAGCGTAGGCCATCGGGCTGGCGAGGAGGAGGAAGGCGAGGGCCAGGATTCGGGTGGAAGGAGACATGGCTCACCCCTGGACTGGGGATTGGATGGGTTCGGAGGCGAGGGACTCGCCACCGGGAGGTGCGGGATCACCGGCGTCGCCTGCTGGCTCGGCCGCTGACGGGGCGGGGCGGGACAGCGCGTGGCAAGCCACGCGGCCCTGGTGGTGGTCCAGCGGCTGCAGCGGGGGCATGGAGCGGCGGCAGGTCTCGGAGAGAGACCCCTGGACCAGGGGACAGTCGTGAAGGAAGGGGCAGCCTTCCTTGGAGAGGGCGGTGCCGGGCAGGGGCGCGGACCAGGGATCGAACAGCAGCTTGCTGTACGGATGCACGGGCATCTCGCTGCGTGGATCGAAGTGCTCGATCACCCAGCCGTCGAGCATGACCAGGGCGTGGGTACACCAGGCCTTGGCCGCCGCCATGTTGTGGGTGACCAGCATGCACGCGGCGCCCTTGGGCAGGTTGCCGATGAGGTCCCGCAGCACCTCGCGGCGACGGTCGGGATCGAGCCCGGAGGTGGGCTC
>CAZHIK010000919.1:0-4022 GCA_964532635.1 uncultured Enterobacterales bacterium | reverse complement strand
ATGGCCAAGGCCAGGATCATGGGCACGCCCTAACGCGGGGGCTCCGGCTCGGGCGGCGGAGGCGCTGGCTCCGTGATGTGCTCCCAGTAGCCGCGCTGCTGGAGCGTTCGGCGGAAGGCTTCGTCGGTGGGGGCGGTGTGGGTGGGGGCTGTGCCGCCGTGCTGCTCTTCGAGCCAGCGCTGCAGCACGGCCTCGAGCTCCGCTGTCAGCCGCGGCTCGCTCGGAGCCAGATCGGTGGTCTCGCGAGGGTCCCTGCTGAGGTCGTAGACGCGGGAGGTGGGCCGGCGCAGGGCGGGAGTGCGATCCCCGAGGGGGCTGTCGTCGTCGGCGCGCCCGGCGAAGACCAGCAGCTTGTGGTCTGCGCGGATCACGGACTTTCCCCTGGGACTCGAAAACGAGAAGACCGGGCGCTCCGGGTAGGAACCCTCCGCGAGCCCGAGCAGGGGCAGCAGAGAGCGACCGTCCATGTCTCCATCCACCGTGGCGCCAGCCCGGGCGAGCAGGCTCGGGGCGATGTCGATGGCCTGCACGCGCCGCTGGACGGGCTCTCGGCCTGGCGGCAGCGCGTCGTCCCACCACAGCAGTGGAATCCGCAGCACGCTGTCGAAGTGGCGGGAGCCGTGGCCCAGGAAGCCGTGGTCCCACAGGTCCTCGCCGTGGTTGGAGCACAGCGCGATCACGGTCTCGCGACCGCTCTGCTGGACTGTTGAGAGGATCACCTCCAGCTCGGCGTCGTAGAAGCTCAGCGCGGCGTCGTAGGCGCCGATGGTCTCGCGGCGTGCGGTGCTCTCGTCGTGGCTCGCCGACAGCGTGGCGTAGCGGTGGTCCAGCGCGGCGACCGGTAGGTTGGGCTCGGCGGGCTCCCAGCGCTCCACGGCGCTGGCGGGGAGGGGAGGGTCGGCGTGGTGCAGGTCCATGTTGTGCAGCAGCACGAAGCGGGGCTCGGCGGGAGCGTCGGCCAGCCAGGCCAGCAGGTCGTGGCGATAGGGCTGCTCTGGAATCCGCTGCTCGCGGGTGACGAAGACCTCGTCGAAGCCTTGGGACAGCTCTTCGAAGCCACCGGGCACAGTGCGCCCCCAGAAGGCGGCGCTGTGGTAGCCGTACAGGCCCAGCACCTCGGGGAGGGTGTGGGTCTCCTCGGGCAGCCAGCCGAGCTCGTAGCCGTGGTAGAGCGTGATCGGAGGGGGGTAGCGGCCGGCCAGGATGGCGCTCAGGCCGGGGATGGTCCAGCCGCTGTTGGCGTAGGCCTGCTCGAATACCACGCCCTCCCTCGCCAGCCGCGCCATGGTGGGCGCCAGCGGCTGGCCGTCCCGCTCCATGAGCAGCCGATCGGCCCGCATGGAGTCCACCACCACCAGCAGGATGTCGGGTGGCTGGGCGTGCGCTGCCTCGCCCTGCGGCTCGGGGGCCGGCTCGCGGCATCCGAGGGTGGAGAGGAGCAGGAGCGGGCCCAGCGTGGTGGTTCGCCAGGTCATGGCAGACAGTTATCGCTGGGGGGGGTGAGGGGGTAGGGACTGTCCGAGCGGATGAGGGTGGTCCGTCTCGTCGACCAGGCGAGTACCGGGTGGTATCCTTCCATGGTCGACCAGAGCGCAGATACGAACACATCAGAAGGGGGCGTCGTGGACCAACCACAGCCCGGAGTTGCCGCTGCTTTCGAACAACTCGAGGCTCGCCTGAGCGCGGCCGGCCAGGACCTCCAGCCGTTCGAGGAATATGTCAGGGCGTGCTGGAGCACCGAGCCGAACCGTGTGCGGCGCCTGCTGAATCGGATGCACCGCAAGAGCCCCCAGACCGTTGGACCCCTGCACGGTCTGGTCCTGCTGGGGACCCTGACCGACGACGGTGCCGAGACCGACCGCGCCGCTGTGCTCCTGTTCCGGGTCCAGCCCCACGTCCCGGAGACCGAGGCCTTGCTCGGTGAGACGCTCGCGGATGAGCTTCGCCAGCGTGCCATGCGCTCGCTGCGCTTCGATCAGCGCACACGCCCGTTCATCCGGGACCTGCGGGGCGGCTCGACCTCCGGCGAAGCCCGTGCCGTGCTCGAGGAGATCATCGCTCTGGACAGCAGCTACACCCCCGCCCAGCGGCTCTTCTTCAAGTGGTGCGCCAACGCGGGTGACGCCGAGGCTGCGCGGGCGATGTACGAGCAGCTCGAGGACTGGGCGGACCACCCCAGGCGGGCCTCCGATCTGGGTCTGATGGCCGGCAAGATCGTGGAGCGTGCGGGAGACATCGAGACCGCCCTGCTCATGTACCTGCGCTGCGTCGTCGATGCGCCCCGCAATCCAGAACCGCGGGCGCACATCAAGCGCATCGTGCGCAAGGCCACCCACCTGCGCGCCTTTGTGGAGAACGTCAGCGGGGCCATGCGCGCCATCGCCACCGACACCAAGGCGCTCGATGCACTGCTCGAGGAGCTGCGAGGTGGCGGGGTGGCCGAGCCGCCCGCTCCGAGCGAGCCCGTCGGTACGCGGCTCCACGCCTCGGCCCTCGAGGCGGAGCGGGCCGGCGAGGCGGGCCGGGCGCTCACCCTCTACCGCCAGTGGGCCGAGAGCGAGCGGAGCTATGACGCCTACATGCAGGCAGGTCGGGCCTGGGAGCGCCTGGGCGCCGCCCGGGGCGCTCAGCACCTGTACTCCCACGCCCTGAACAGCCGTCCTGGGGACCTCGAGGCGCGACGGGCACTGCAGCGTATCTTCTCCGAGCCCAGCGGAACGCCCCCCAAGCCGGAGTCCGCTGCTCCCGTGCGGACCCTCGACTGGCGAGAGGTCCATACGGGGATCTCGCGAATCCTGGGTGAGGAGCCCGACGCCATCGATTGGGCGCGCGCCTCGCGGCTCGCGCTGACCAACGGGGAGCACTACCTCGGCCGCTGGGCGCGGAACCACGCGGCTGCCCGGGGCTGTGAAGTCGCGGCGCTCGCCGATCTCGACGCCCTGGTGGCCCGGCACAAGGACAAGATCCACCCCCGCCTGCGGGATGTGGCCGCCCTGGTCGCCTACCGCGATCGCGCAGGGGTTCGCGATGCGCTGCTGGTGTTGGCCGAGCGTCGCTTGAAGGACTTCCAGAAGGTGCGCCTGGCGCTGTCTCTCGCCACGGTGCCCCGAGCTTGGCTCGAGGGCATCGCGGGGCCGGGCACCCTGGCGGGTACTCAGCTGGCACAGCTGCAGGCGCTCTCTGCGGTGGCCGCAGCGGGCAGCGCGGAGGCGGTGCCTCCCCAGGGTGAACGGCGCCTCTTCGGCCTGGTCCTGCTCACCGTCGGACGCACCGAGCAGGCTGCGACGGTGTTCGGCGATGCCTTCCCTGGGCTTCGGTCCCTCGCGCTCTCGCTCGACGGCCAGATCGAGGAGGCCCTCTCGGTGCTCCCGACGGTGCAGGATCTGGCGGAGCGGGTCCACGGAGGCCTGGAGCTCCCGCTGCCTCGTCGCAGCGTCGACGCCAGCGATGCGCTCGTGGCCCAGCGGGCCGAGCACGCCTACCAGATCTTCCAGGAGGCCTTCGAGGCCGGCGAGCCCTCCCGCCACCGAGAGTTGCTCGAGCGGGCCGAGGCCGCCTACCTCTCGGCCGAGTCCGCTGGCTCCACCAGCGGCGCCTTCATGAACCTGAACGCCGGAATCGTCCGCATGCACCTGGGCGATATGGACCGTGCCGACGAGCTCATCGGTGTGGCGGTCTCGCGGCTGCCCAAGGATCCCGGGATTCGCTGGGCTCAGCTGATCTGCGCGCTGCGGCGTGATCACACCGAGGACGTGCTGACCACCGCGGCGGCGATGCTCGACGTGGATCCACAGCACGGCATCGCGCGCACCATCTGCCTCGCCGAGCTGATGCGTGCGGGGCTCACCCGGGCGGCCTGGTATGTCCTGCTCCCGATGAGCGGGCCCACCATGGACGAGCTCAAGCTCGCCACAGCGCTGCGGGTCGCGGCCGGAATGGCCGATCCCGAGCTGTTCGAGAGCGCCGTCCACGTCTTCGATCCAACCGCGGCACTGCAGGGCCTGGGCACCCGTGCCCCCAAG
>CAZHIK010000918.1:0-4023 GCA_964532635.1 uncultured Enterobacterales bacterium | reverse complement strand
GCTGGGGGGGAGATGGGGGGGGTCCGTCGAGGATAACACGACGGGCCCACTGCTGAAACGAGGGGTATGGGGTGCCCATGGACAACTCTCCCGCAGTGACACCTTCCCAGGCCCTGGCCATCCACGGGCGCGCCTCGGGCCTCCCACATCGGCTCGTGGAGCCCGGGGGGCTCATCAACACCACCTGGCTCGTGGGCGAGCCGCCCCGCTGGGTCCTCCAGAGGGTGAACGCCATCTTTCCGCTGGGCATCCACGAGCGCATCCAGCGGGTCACGGACCACATCGCGGCTCGAGGGCTCTCGACTCCGTTCATCTCGCCTGCGGCCGACGGGCGCCTGGTGGTGCCCGGGGCGGATGGCACCTGCTGGCGCCTGATGGACTTCGTTCCCGGCCGCACCATCCACCGGGCGGACAGCCCGGCGCGGGCCCGCGATGCCGCCGAGCTGGTGGGGCGCTTCCACGCCGCCTTGCTGGACTATCCACACGATCTTTCCCCGCTGCGACCCGATCCTCACGACACCCTGCGGCACATGGCCACCCTCGAGGCCTCCCTCGAGGCCTGCGGAGGCCATCGCCTGTGCGAGGGCATCAGGGAGGTTGGGCGGCGGGTCCTCGGGGGTTGGTCGCGCTGGGGGCAGGCCTTCGCCCTGGGCGGGCTGCCTGTGCGTCCGGCCCACGGCGACCTCAAGATCTCCAACCTGCGCTTCGACGTCGACGGTCGGGCCCTGTGCCTCATCGACTTGGACACCCTCTCCTCCATGCCCCTCGCCCTCGAGCTGGGAGACGCCATGCGCTCCTGGTGCAATCGCGCAGGCGAAGACGGAGCCGAGATCGACGTGGACGTGGCCGTCTTCGCCGCGGCCCTCGAGGGCTACCGCCGCACCGCGACCTTCGCCACGGTCGATGAGATCGCCTCCGTAGCCCCGGGCACCTGGCGCATCTGCCTCGAGCTGGCGGCCCGCTTCTGCGCCGACGCCTTCCACGAGGCCTACTTCGGCTGGGATCCGGCCGTCGCCCCCACCCGGGGTGAGCACAACCTGATCCGGGCCCGCTCCCAGCTGGCCCTGGCCGCGGCGGTCGAGCGCCGCTTGCCAGAGCTGCAGGCCGTCGCGGCGCTGACCGGCTAGCCGATCCTGGTCCCCCCGCCCCGGGCGGCTACATTGCAGCGACGTCGAGCTGTGCAACCTCGAGCCCGGAGCATGCGTGCAGTCCATCATCACCGACATCCCACCCCTGGTGGACCACGGAGCGGCTCAGCAGCCCGGCTGCGGCTACTTCGAGCGCTTTGGCATCCACGCTGGGGTGCTGCGCCAGGTGCTGGCAGCGGCCTTGTCCCGCGGTGGCCAGGACGCCGACTTGTTCTTCGAGCACGCCACCTCCACCATGGTCGCGCTCACCGATGGCGCCGTGAACCGGGCCTCCACGGGCGTTGACATCGGCATGGGCGTGCGGGTCGTGGTAGGCGATCAGGTGGGCTACGCATACACCGAGGAGCTCACCCCCGAGGCCATGCTCAGCGCCGCTCGCACCGCCGCCGAGATCGCCTCGGGTGGCCAGCCTCGCCAGCCGGTGGACCTCAGCCCCCGCCGCTACGCCGATCTCTATCCCTCTCAGCGCCGCTGGGACGCGGTGGGGCTCGAGGAGCGTGCGGCGCTGGTGCGGACATGGGAGGCCGACGCGTTCTCCCGCGATCCCCGGATTCGTAAGGTGCAAGCCTACCTGATGGACGCCGAGCGGGTGATCCTGGTGGCCAGGCCCGACGGGCGCCTGGTCCAGGATCACCAGCCCATGACCCTCGGCTGGGTCTCCTGTACCGCCGAGCAGGACGACCGCAAGGAGAGCGCAGGCTACAACGTCGCGGCGCGGCGGGGCATGGAGCAGTACGACGGCGGCGAAGTCGGCACTCGCCTGGTGGATCGGGCGGTGGAGCGCACCCTCTTCCTGCTCGATGCCGGCCCTCCACCTGCGGGTGAGTTGCCGGTGGTGTTGGCACCGGGCGCCAGTGGCATCCTGCTGCACGAAGCTGTCGGCCACGGCCTCGAGGCCGACTTCTGTCGCAAGGGCGTGAGCATCTACGGCGCGCGCTTGGGCCAGCGGGTGGCCAGCGAGCAGGTGACCATCGTGGACGACGGCACTCTGCCTGGCGCTCGGGGCTCCATCAACACCGACGACGAGGGCAACGCCCCCCAGCGCTCGGTGCTTGTGGACCGCGGCGTGCTCCGCGGCTTCATCCACGACGAGATCTCGGCTCGCCACTTCGGGGTGGCCCCCACTGGCTCCGGCCGGCGTGAGAGCTTCCGGCAGCCGCCGCTGCCTCGTATGCGGGTCACCTTCATGGAGAACGGGCCCCACGCTCCCGAGGAGATCGTCGCCTCGGTCAAGAAGGGCATCTACTGCGAGACCTTCGCCAACGGCCAGGTCCAGATCGGCGCGGGCGACTTCGCCTTCTACATGCGTCACGGCTGGCTCATCGAGGACGGCAAGCTCACCCGCCCGCTCAAGGACGCCAACATCATCGGCAATGGTCCCCAGGCGCTCGAGCGCGTCACCATGGTGGGGAACGATCTGAAGCTCGACGAGGGTGGCTGGACCTGCGGCAAGGAAGGCCAGGGCGTCCCCGTGGGCCAGGGGCTGCCCACGGCTCTGGTCTCCTCCCTGGTGGTAGGAGGTGTGGGATGATGCGTCACGACGACCTGGTGGAGATCGCGCGTCGCGCAGTCGATATCGCCCGCGCCGCTGGCGCCCACGAGGCAGCAGCGTCGGCCTCTCGGGGTGTCTCGGTGGAGCTGTCCCAGCGCGAAGGTCAGCTGGAGCAGGCCACCGAGTCGCGATCCTCGAGCCTGGGCATCCGCTTGCTGGTGGACGATCGATACTCGAGCCACGGGACCTCGGACATGCGCCCCGAGGCCGTCGAGGTCTTCATCCGACGCGCTGTGGCGGCCACCCGGCTGCTCGAGCCCGACCCGGATCGCGCCCTGCCTCCCGCCCATGCCTGCGGCGTGGCCCCTGGCATCGAGCTGGACAGCTACTCCGAGGCGCAGGAGGCCCTCGAGTCCTCCCAACGCCGCCGGCAGGTGGCTGACTTCGAGACCGCGGTGCTCGCCCTGAAGGACCGTGGCAGCTTGCGCTCCACCACCGCCTACATCGGAGACTCCCGCAGCGTGGCTGCGCTGGTGTTCTCGAACGGCTTCGAGGGGCATAGCCGCAGCACCAGCTTCGGCTTTGGCACCACCATCACCCTCGAGGACGCCGACGGCAAGCTGCCCGAGGCCTCCACCGGCTACTCGGCCAGCCACGCCGAGGAGCTGCCCACCATCTCCGCGGTGGCCGACGAAGCCTGGCAGCGCGCCCTGCGTCGCATCGGCAGTGGGCCGGTGCCCAGCGGGCGCTACCCCATGCTGCTCGAGAACCGGGCCGTAGGGCGCCTGCTCGGGGTGCTGTTGTCCCCGATGTCCGGCTCGGCTCTGCACTACGGTCGATCCTGCCTGGACGGCAAGCTGGGTGAGCGCGTGGCCGCCAGCGGCCTCGAGCTCATCGACGATCCCCACATCCCGCGCGGCGCAGGCTCGAGGCTGTTCGACGCCGACGGGTTCCCCAGCCGCCGGCGCGTGCTGGTGAGCAGCGGAGTACTGCAGTGCTACTTGCTCAACCAGTACTTCGCCCGCAAGCTGGGCTCCGAGCCCACCACAGGCGGCACTTCCAACCTGCTGATCCCTCCGGGGCCTCGCAGCCCGGAGCTGATCGCTGCGGGGCTGCCACGGGCCATCCGGGTGGAGTCGTTCCTGGGCGGCAACGCCAACAGCACCACCGGAGACTTCTCCTTCGGGATCCGCGGCACCCTGCTCGAGCACGGTGAGCCCACCCGTTCCGTCAGCGAGAT
Source organism: uncultured Enterobacterales bacterium (assembly GCA_964532635.1). GTDB lineage: Bacteria > Myxococcota_A > UBA796 > UBA796 > JAFGLY01 > CALDOK01. The sequence goes on along the minus strand of CAZHIK010000918.1, from coordinate 143 downwards.
GAACATCGCCGGCAACCTCTTCGAGCTCTACGAACGCTACGCCGAGGCAGCCAGCGACGTGCATCGCTACGGAACCTCCCGTGTTCCTTCTGTGTTGTTCGACGACATCCAGTTCAGCGGGATGTGACCAGCGGAGGAGCGAT
>CAZHIK010000917.1:0-4026 GCA_964532635.1 uncultured Enterobacterales bacterium | reverse complement strand
TGTTGAGCTTCAGCCCCGATCACGTGGACGACCGGGTGCTGCGGGCCCTGGACAAGAACTTCTCCGAAGAGGATCTGCACTACACCTACCGGGCCGCCAAGAAGCATGGCCTGGACGTGGAATACAGCTTCTTCCTCAACTCTCCCGGCGAGACACCGACCACGCTGCTGCGGCTGTTCACTTTCCTGGCTCGGGCCCGTTGGCACCTGGGCCCCAGCCTGCGCACCTTCTCGTTGTTGCTGATGCAACCCATCCGCATCTACCCCCACACCCGCCTGCAGCAGCTGGCCATCGCCGAGGGCCTCATCGCCCCGGACGACGACCTCATCGAAGGGCGGTACTGGAACCCGGGGCGTTTGCGTCACGCCGTCAAGGGCATCCAGACCGGCCTGAACCTCGCCTACAAGGGGCGCGAGGCCGTGCGCCGTCGCCGCGGTGATGCCTTCGGCAGCCTGGAGCGTTGAGCGTGAGCGCCGAGGGCTGGCTCGAGCAGGGCGACGCGCACCGCAAGGCTGGCCGGCTGGCGCGAGCCGAGGAGGCCTACCGGCGTGCGGCGGAGCTGGAGCCCGACACGGCCCTGCCCTGGCTGCGGCTCGGCCTGGTGCGCTTTCGCCGTGAGCTGATCCGCCAGGCCGAGGCACCCCTGCGCCGGGCGCTAGAGCTGGAGCCGGGCTCGGTGGTGGCCACCGTGAGCCTGGCCACTGTGCTCGAGCGCTGTCGCAGGCTGCCGGAGGCCGAGGCCCTGCTGGCCCCCTTCGTGGAAGGGCGACAGCCGCCTGCCAGCGCCGCCATGACCTGGGCTGGGCTGCAGCGGCGAGTGGGTCGGCCGGAAGCGGGGCTGGAGCCCCTGCGCGCCGCGCTGCGCCACAGCCCACCCGGCCCCCAGCGGGGCCTGTTGCTCTTCGCTCTGGCGGACTCGCTGGATGCCCTGGGGCGCTGGGAGCCCGCCTTCGATGCCTTTCGACAGGCCAACCTCGAGCGTCGCTTCCCCTGGGACGCCGCGGACCACGGCGCCCGGGTGGACCGGCTGATCCAGTCCTTCTCGGCCCAGGCCCTGGCCTCGGCGCCCCGCGCGGGTGTGGACAGCTCGCGGGCGGTGCTCATCGTGGGTATGCCCCGGTCGGGCACCACACTGCTCGAGCAGGTGTTGTCCAGCCACGGCCACGTCGCCGGGGCAGGGGAGCTGGATACCCTGCGGCGTGTGGGCCTGCGGCTGTCGCTGGCCCTGGGGGCTCCAAAGCAGTGGTTCCAGCAGCCCCGGCAGGTCACCGCCGACCTGTTGGACCAGGGCGCGCGGATCTACCTCGACGCCCTGGCCGTGCGCGGTGGCGGCGCTGCGCGGATCACCGACAAGATGCCCGACAACTTCCTGCAGCTGGGATTGGCGGCCCAGATGCTGCCCGGCTGTCGCGTGATCCACATGCGCCGTGATCCGGTGGACGCTGGCTGGTCCTGCTTCCGACAGGCCTTCGGCCCGGGCCTGGCCTGGTCCGGTTCCCTCGAGGACATCGCGGCCTATCACAAGGACTATCAGCGCCTCATGGACCACTGGGTCCAGGTGCAGGAGCTACCGATCGTCGAGCTGCGCTACGAGGATCTCGTGAGCGAGCCGGAGACCAGCGTGCGGCGGGTGCTCGGCTTCTTGGACCTCCCGTGGGAGCCCGGCTGCCTGGACTTCCACCGCAGCGAGCGGCTGGTGGCCACCGCGTCCCACGCCCAGGTGCAGCAGCCGCTGCACCGGCGTGCGGTGGGGCGCGCCGCGCCCTATTCGCCCTGGCTCTCCGCGCTCTCCTCGGGCTCCTGTGCCTGCGGCACGGTGACGTAGCGCTCGAGCGCCCCGGTGCGGTCCGCGTCCTTGGACAGCGCGGCCAGGCGCTCCTCGAAGGGGGTGATGGCGCCTTGGTTGGTGACGTTCTGCACCAGCCAGGGACCCACCTCGGGATTGTTCACGGGCTCGCCCACCGCGGCCGTCAGCGCGTCGTAGAGCCGCGCCTCGGTGACGTACGAGAACAGGTAGTTCTGGATGTAGGCTGGGTAGTGCCAGATCAGCGGGGTGTGCAGCGCCGAGCAGGCCGGAACCCCGGCGTCGGTGGTGGGGGCGGGGCCGGCGGCGATGCCGTAGGCTTCCTCGAGCTCGCGGCAGTAGCGGGCGATGGCCTGCCAGTTGTTGGGGTCCTCGTAGACCTTCCGCTCCACGTTGGTCTCGACGATGCTGTGGGTGACCCACCAGGCCATGTGGCGCGCGCGCCAGGCCACCAGGTCTTCGCGGGCATCGGCCGGCATCTCGGGCAGGTAGGCCTCGAGCCAGGGCTCGCTGATGAGGATGCGCTCGAACAGCTGGGCGAAGCCTTCGGTGTAGGCGTTGGGGGGATCCCAGAGCACGGGGCTGGCCAGGGCCTCGTCGGACAGGGAGGTCCAGCGCAGGGCGTGGGCGGCTTCGTGCATGATGGCTTCGTACTGCCAGGTGTCGAAGCGCCGGTCCTGGCTGACCACCAGGGCGATGGTGCGCGGGGGCCGGATGGGGAAGCTGTAGGCGCCGCGGCGGGTGTTGCGGGAGGGGCCGGAGTAGACCTGCCAGCCGCCCAGCTCGATGCCCATGCGCCGCAGCGACGCCAGGGCGCGGTCTTCGGCCAGGTCGGTGTCGAAGTAGGGGTCCGCCTCGTCGCGGCCGGCTTCGAGGCCGGTCTGGCGGCGTAGGAAGGGATCGTTGGCCCAGTTCACCTCGAGGCCCAGGGCCTCGGCCTGCTGCGCCTTGAGCTCGCCGTAGGCCTGGTTGACGGGGCGCACCACCGGCTCGAGTTCGCGGATCAGGCCGTCGACCTCGGCCTCTGTGAGGCCCTGGTTGTACAGCGCCAGGTGCCAGAAGGTGTCGAAGCCTTCCCGGCGGGCCACCTGGTTGCGCAGCTTGACCAGTTCTTTCAGGTCGTCGTTGACCATGGCCATGTGGTGGCCAACGAACTCGGCCGCGAGATCCGCGCGCTGGTCGGCGGGGATCTCGTCGGCGGCCATGCTGACGGTGGACCAGCTGCCGGACAGGCCGACCTCGACGCTGCCGTCCGGGGGGCTCCAGGAGGCCTCGGCTCCGGCCAGGGCGTCCAGCCGGGCCAGCAGCTCGGTCTCCCGCTCCTTCTCGTCGTCCTTCCAGGAACGCACGAAGACGGCGTGGCGGTGGTAGGCCTCGCCCTTGGTGTGCTCGAGGCTGCCCTCGGGGGCCTGGCGGGCGGCCTCGATGGCGGCGATCACGTCGGGGTCCCGGAAGAACGCCACGCGCTCTTTCTCCGAGATCTTCTTGCGCCGTCGGGCATCGCGATTGTGGATGTTGCGGGCCACGTCGCGGTCCGCGGCGTTGAGGCGCGCCAGCACCTCTGCGTAGTCTGCATCGACGGCGTCGATGGCATGGCCGGGAGCGGTCTCCTCGCAGCCCATGAGGGTGAGGAGGACAAGTGGGAGCAGACGGGTCACGATGGGAACTCCGGATGCGGGGATGCGCTCCGTCGAGCATACCGCAAGCGGCGGTACCAGTGCACGACGGGCGCCTGGGAGGCGTCCCCCCATGCGGACAGCTTCAGGCTCTTTCGGGCCCGCGGTTGTGTTAGGGGGAACGAGCACACGGATCCCCGACAAACTCCAAGGACATACCCATGACCGTCAACAAAGCCATCCTCGTAGGCAACCTGGGGCAGGACCCCGAGCTTCGCAACACCGCGTCGGGGACCGCCGTCTGCACGCTGCGCATCGCCACCACCGATCGGCGCAAGGACCGCGACGGCAACTGGTCCGACTTCACCGAGTGGCACAGCGTGGTGGTCTTCGGCAAGCAAGCCGAAAACGCCAAGCGCTTCCTCGAGAAGGGTCGCCAGGTCTACGTCGAAGGCCGCATCCAGACCCGCAAGTGGCAGGACCGCAACGGCAACGATCGCTACTCCACCGAGATCGTCTGCGACAACCTCCGCTTCCTCAGCTCTGGCCGGCGCGACGGCGGCGGCGGCGGCTACAACCGTGGCGGCGGCGGCGGCGGTGGTGGTG
>CAZHIK010000916.1:0-4026 GCA_964532635.1 uncultured Enterobacterales bacterium | reverse complement strand
GCCACCAAGGAAGAGTTCGTTGCCATCTTCGAGCAGCTGCCCATCGACGCCGCCAAGTGCCTCGACCCGGTCTGGGCCAGCGCCGACCCTGAAGGCTGCAAGGCCGAGCGCGAGAAGCTCCCCAAGGAGACCCAGGACCAGCTCGAGAACATCCTGAAGGCCGCCGAAGAGCCCGAGGAAGAGAAGCCCGCCGAGGGTGAGGCCGCCGAGGGTGCCGAGGGCGAAGCCGCTGAAGGCGAGGCCGCCGAAGGTGAGGCCGCCGAAGGTGAGGCCGCCCCGGCCGAGCCCGCCGAGTAGGCCCACCCCATGGCCGACACCAGCCCCGACGAGATCCTGGTCCACTGCTGCCAGGGCGAGCTCGAGCTGCAGCTGGTGCGCGACCTGCTCGAGCGCCACGGCATCCCCAACCGCTACCAAGGCGAGGCCCTGCGCCTGACCCACGGCTTCACCGCCGACGGCCTGGCCCAGGTACGCATCTTCGTGCCCACCGCCTGGGCCGAGCAGGCACAGGAGCTGCTCGCCGCCTTCGACGCCGGCGATCTGGCCCTCGAAGAAGGCGAAGGCCCGGAGAGCGAGGTCCCGCGGATGGACTGGAAGAACCTGCCCTGAGTCCCCGGAGGGTTCAAGGCTCTAGCGGGGTGACGTGGAGTCCTCCCCCACATCCACCCATGTCCTGCGCTCGTGGCCGCGGAAGGGGCGGACCATGTTGGGGTGGTGGGGGGACACGGGCCAGTCGGTGGTATGGCAGGTGTCGCAGCTGCCCTCGGAGCCGATGGGGAAGGGCATGCCTGTCAGGCGCAGGGGCTGCAGGTTGTCCCGATGCTCCTCGAGGGGGTTGGCCGCCGGGTACAGCGCGTGGGGCGAGCCGTGGCAGGCCTGGCAGCGCAGGCCCATGACGCCCTTGCGATCGCGGAACAGGGGCAGCTCGTCGCCGCCGGCCCAGCTGTTGTAGGCGTCGTAGGCCGAGGGCTGCTGGTAGTCGACGTGGCAGGTGGAGCAGTCAGGCTCGTTCACCCACGGCTGCCGGGCCACCACATCCTCCACGGGCACCTTCAGATCCGGCGCCACGGCAGCCAGCAGCTTTGCGCCCACGGGCTTGTCGGCTTCGGCTTTGAGCAACGACGCGGCGTGGGCCTTCAGCTCGCCGTGGCACATGGTGCAGTCCATTCCCCTGGACGCATGGAGCCCGCGGTAGCAGCGGGTGGCGCCCTGGGTGTGGGCCGGGTGGCAGGAGGTGCAGGCCTCGGCCCGCTCGAAGTGCATGGTGGTGGCGTGCCAACCGTGCAGAGCTGCCGAAAGGGAGAGCACGCCGGGCTTGCCGGCCGCCCCCAGGGCAGGATCGGCGTGGCATCTCTGGCACATCACGGGCCGGTCTGCCAAGGCCTCGTCGTGCAGGCTGGTGCCCTGGTCGCGATCGTGGAGCTCGAGGATGTTCCGCGCCGTGGCGTCACCGATGCCCGCGTTGTGCTGCGGGTGGTGCCAGTCGCCGCCGTGACACACCAGGCAGCGCATCTCGGTGGTGGTGGGCAGGGCCACCTGGGTGCTCGCCAACAGCTCACCCTGCTCGTCCCGCGCTTCGACGGTGACCAGCGGGTAGGGATCGAAGCCGCCTTCGCTGGTGTAGGGCACCACGGGGATGGCTTCGGCGCGCCAGGCAGCCGCATCGTCCACGTGCTCCAGCTCCCCCTCCAGCCCCAGCCCGGCCACGCCCACGTTGGGCTCGAGGGCCTGGCCCAACAGCGAAGCGCTGAGGCGCCAGAAGCCCACCTGGCTCGCGGGATCGCGGTGCTTCTCGTCCACCGCGTAGCTCAAGGTCACCCCCTCGGTGACCCGGGTGGGGTGGTCGGCCCGGCGGATCAGCACGGCCTCGAGGGTGTTGGCCGGGGGCAGCACCAGGAAACGGTCCTCGCAGTCGGAGATGAAGTGCATGCCCAGATCGTTCCACGCCAGCAGCACGTGCTCACCGGGCTCCTCCGCCAGCGGGAGCTTCGCCGCCCGCGGCGCCGGGGGGTCGTCCAGCTCGAAGGCGGTGTAGGGCTTACCCCCCAGGGATGCGAGGTAGGCCGCGAGGGCGTCGCGCTCGGCCGGCGTACCCGCAAAGGGCGGCATGTAGTCGCGCACCTCACCCATGCCCTCGATCCAGGCCCGAAGCCCATGCCAGGTCAGGGTGCGGGTGCGAGGCACGATGTCGTTGTAGATACCACCACGGGTGTGGCAGGCCAGGCACTGCAGGTTGAACAGCTCTCGGCCCGCGGGCACCAGGTTGGCCTCGGTCAGCTCGCCGGCGAAGTCCCAGCGCGCCAGCTTCAGCAGGCCATGCTCCCGGGCCTTCTCCACGTCGTCGGGGCTCAGGCCGTTGGCGTACATCACGCCGGGGATCACCCAAGGCTTGCGCGCGGCCTCTCGCAGGTACTCGAAGCTACCGGTGGCGATCAGGCCCATCACCAGCATCAGCGCCACCACCACCCGGCCCACGCTGCGAGGCACCACCAGCATCACCAGTGCCAGCACGAGCAGCAGCCCGGCCGCCACCAGGCCATGGGAGATGAACACCCCAACCTCGGGGTTGAGGGACAGCGCGCGCTCCCGCAGCTCGGCAGGCACCGCATTCAAGTACCACCAACCGCTGGCCATCAGGCCCAACACGGGTACCAGCAGCCAGGCCACGCCGATGCGCACCAGCCGCCCCCGCAGGTGCTCGAAGCGCGCGCGCATGGCCGTGACCAAGGCGAACAACCCGGCCAGGGACAAGGCCACGCAGGTGCGGAAGACCACCGAGGGAAGGAAGGTGGGGTTGAAGAATCCCGCCCAGAAGCTGCCGGTCTCGACCCACCCCCCCGGGGTGAGCATGAAGCTGATGATGCCGGCGATGATCACCAGGCTCATCCACGCCGCGAAGGCGTAGATGCCCGCGATCTTCAGCCGATCCCGCGGCGCCAGCAGATCGAAAGCGTAGTGGTAGATCAGCAACGCCACGATCTCGAGCACGAAGAAGACCCACTCGATGGCCCAGCCAAAGACGAACTCGTGGATCAGCAGCGAGGTGGCCGCGGGGTTGACCAGCGCGATGGTGAACCAGATGCCGACGCCGGTCACGCCACCGAACACCATGGTGAGCAGCAGGAAGAAGCGGGTGTGGGCCTTGATGAAGCCCAGCAGCTCGTCGTCCGCGCTGCGCTGGGCGTGGCGATCCAGGAAGAAGAGGAAGATGCCGCCGCCCACCGCGAACTGGGCGACGTAGACGTGGATGATGGAGACGAAGGCCACCAAGGTGGGGCCACCGATGAGGTCCAGCTCCCAGATGGGGTAGTTCATGCTGCGTCCCCCTCACCTGCGCGCAGCACCAAGCGCACCATCCAGGCCACACCGACCAGGCCCGCCAGGAAGATGAGCAGGAAGAGCACCAGCGGTCCCCACTGGGGCTCGACGTGCAGGCTGAGTAGGTGACCCGGCACCCGCTGGAACGCTGTGCGCAGGGCCTGGCGCAGGCCGATCATCGCGGCCATGGTGCCCAGGTAGAGCCCCACGGTGGGCCACAGCTTCTTCATCTGTCCGGTGACGATGGAGCCGATAGCGAAGGCGGCCCCGATCCCCAGCAGGCCCGTGAGCACCAGGTCCTTGCCCAGCAGCTGCGCCCGCAGCCCCGGGGGGAGCAGCGCGATCTGGGTGATGCCCACCAACACCTGGGCCTTGGTGGCCCAGGCGAAGATCTTGAGGCCCTTGGCCCGGCGGGCGCGCACCACCACGCCGCGGCGCCAGCGCCGCCAGCCTTCCTGCACCGCCTGGAACAAGCCCCCCACCGCCACGCACGCCACAACGAAGTGCAGCCAGCGGGGCCAGACCAAGGGCATGGAGAGGTTGAGTTCCAGCCCGTCGCGGGCGCGCTGGTAGATGGCCCAGCGGCCGGGCTCGAGCATCAGGGTCATGTTGTTGACCACCACGAAGGCGATGCCCAGCATCAGCAGCGCCACGATGGGGGCAGTGACCTCGAGGGCCTTGCCCGTCTGCACCACGTACAGCCCGTAG
>CAZHIK010000915.1:0-4029 GCA_964532635.1 uncultured Enterobacterales bacterium | reverse complement strand
CCCTCGCGCAGCAGGGCGGCTACGGCCTGGCGCTCAAGGGCCCCCAGCATGACGAAGCGTGGCTGATCTTCCTGGACATGGTGCACAACTTCATGCCCAGCTTCGAGCAGAAGGCGGAAGCCCTGCACTGGTTCCCCATGTGGCGCACCTGGTTCGGCCTCAACGGCTTGTGCAAGCTGCCCTGGAACGACGTCGTGCCCACCGACCTCAAGACCAACTTCGCCTACAACGACCTGCGCTGGATGGCCATCGAGGGCGACCGCTACGCCAAGGCCGACCCCAACTGGAACGATCCGGCCAAGGTCAACAGCCACCTGGCCTGGTACGCCGAGTTCTTCTCCGGCACCACCGGCCGGCCGTCCAGCCCCAAGGACCTCATCGCCATGAGCGAGAAGGTCTACAACTTCCAGCGCATCTTCAACCTGCGCCAGGGCTTCGGCCGCCGCGAGCACGACGCGATTCCGTACCGCTCGGTCGGTCCCGTCACCGTGTGGGAGTACGAGTCCCGCGCCGACCGCTACGACGGTCAGCTGAAGGACACCTGGGGCGTGGACGTGTACGGTCTCGACACCGCCGAGAAGATGGTCATCCTCCGCGAGAAGCGCGAAGGCGCCTACGAAGGCCTCAAGGACGCCGTCTACGCCCGCCGCGGCTGGACCAACGACGGCGTGCCCACCGTGGCCAAGGTAAAGGAGTTGGGTATCGACTTCCCCGAGGTGCTGGAGCTGATCGGTCCGCACCAGGAGTAACCCCGACTTGACAGCCTCCTTCGGCTGGACCCCACCCTCCGCCCGCCGCTCCGAGCTCCCCTTGGACCGGCGGGCGAGGCTTCTCTGGGTGCTGGTCGGGCTCACCGCCACGGCGCTGCTGCTGGCCACGGCGCGCACCGCCTGGGTCTGCGACGACGCCTGGTTCAGCCTGCGCTCCGCCTGGAACCTGGTGCACGGCTACGGGCTGGTGTTCAACCCGGGGGAACGGGTCCAGGCCTTCACCTCCCCCCTGTGGACCATCACCTCGGCCCTGCCCATGGTGGTGGGTGTGCCAGGCTACGTCGCGGTGCTGATCCTGTCCGGGCTCTGCACGCTGGGCCTGGCGGTCCTGCTTGTGCGCCACGGGGCCCCAGGCCCTGGTGGCGCAGCCCTGGCCCTGGCGATGCTGGCGGGCTCCAAGGCTTTCGTGGACTACTCCGCTTCGGGGCTCGAAAACCCCCTCATCCGCGTCCTGTCCCTGGGCTTCCTGATCCGCTGGAGCCGGGATCCGAAGCTCCACCCCCGAGCCCTCGGGCTGCTGGCCGGGCTGCTGGTGCTCACCCGCCCCGACCTGGTCCTGCTGGTGGTCCCCCACCTGGCCTGGCTGCTGCTGGGACGCCGAGGCCTGCGGCGCCTGGGCTGGCTGCTGGTGGGCGGGCTGCCCCTGCTGCTCTGGGAGCTGTTCTCCATCGCTTACTACGGTTCACCCGTCCCCAGCACCGCGTTCGCCAAGCTGGGGGACGCGGGCCTGCCCCAAGGCTTCCTGCTCGAGCGCGGGCTGGCCTACCTCTGGGAGCCGATGGTCTGGGACTACCTGACCGTACCGCTCATCGCCCTGGGCCTGCTGCTGGCCTTCCTGGGCCCGCGCCGCACAACCCTGCCCACCGCCGCCGGGGTGGCGCTGTACCTGGCCTACGTGGTGTGGATCGGCGGCGACTTCATGGCCGGGCGCTTCCTGGCCGCGCCCCTGCTGGGGGCTGCCTTCGTGCTGGCCTGGCTGCCCTGGTGGCGTTGGCCGGCCGCGACGCTCCCCGCGGTCGCTGTGGTGGCCGCGGCAGCCGCTCTGCGCCCTTCCCCGCCTTCGGTGCTCGCCAACTCCGACTACCAGGCCACCCTCGAGGAGCGCGGCTACCAGACCGCCCACCAGGTGGCCGACGAGCGCCTGGTCTACCTACCTGACTTCGGCCTGGTGGCTCGCGTGAACCGCATGTCGAGCCTGCACGATGAGGTCGACGGCCCCCACGACCTCATCGTCTTCGAGGAGGTCGCCGGCCACAACGCCTACATCGCCGGCCCAGGCTGCCACGTGGTCAATCCGTACGGCCTCAGCGACGCCTTCATCGCCCGCATGCCGGCCGACCCGCAGGGCCAGGAGCGGGCGGGCCACGTCACGCGCCACATCCCCTCCCGCTACCTCGACAGCATCCGCGCCGGCGAGAACCTGCTCGAGGATCCAGAGCAGCGCGCTCTGCTGGACGACGTCTGGCTGGCAACCCGCGCCCCACTGCTCACACCAGAGCGCGCTGGCGCCATCCTCCGCCTCCACGGCCTGAACGGGTGAGTCACTCGGGCGCGGAGACCCGTGCTATCGTAGGCGCGATGCGCTGGTCATGGACTTGGTTGCCGCTGTTCCTCTGCGCCCTGCTGGCCAGCCCAGCCTGGGCCTCGTCCCGTGATGCGGTCGCCCGGGTCACGGGCTGTGGGCCACCCGCGCTGGCCACCTTCGTCACCACTTGGAGCGACGCTCGCCTGCTCGCGGTCACCACCCACGACGCGGTGACCGGGCCCGACGGCCAGGCCTGCACCGCCCCCGTGCTGGTGCTGCCCCAAGGCCGAGGTCGGCTGTTGGCGAAGGTGGGCGCCCACCGCTCGGCGGACGACCTCGCCGTGCTGGAGCTGCAGCAGAACCAGGAGATCCCCGAAGGGGTGGAGACCCTGGTGGTGGCCGATCGCGGCAGCTTCGACGCCGCGCTGTACAGCAACCGCGCGGCCATGGTCCACACCGACATCGACGACGCCGGGATCGTCCATGCGCGCCTGGCCGTGATCGAGGACGGGGACCGCTCCTCGTTCTCCCTCGCCTGGCTCCACGCGCTCACCTGGCCCTGGCTGCCCGGCGCTCCCGTGGTGGGCGACGACGGCACCCTGCTGGGCATCATGGGCACACCCGGCGACCGGGAGAGCCCCGCCCGAGGCACAGGCGGCTCCATCCACGCCTTCCTGAACCTCCACTACGACCTACGCCGCCCGACCCCCGCCCGGCGCTACGGCATCTGGCTGGCCCATCAGCGCGGAGACGAGGACCTCGAGGACTACTGGGTGCTGGCCAAGGCCGTCGAGCGCGAGCTACGCCGCACCGGGTTGAACCCTGATCTGTGGGAGATCCGGGATCTGGGTCTGATGATCGACGCACCCCAGGACGAGGTGGAGCAGACCGCCCAGCTGCTGGGTGGCTCGGTCAACGCCAGTCTGGTGGTGGCCACCACCTGGGACCAAGGCATGGACAAGGTGCGCCGCCACCGCGCCATGCTGGTCCAGCTCGCTCGCGAGCCCGTGATCGGCGAGCGCGCGCCTGACGCCGATCCGACGGGAAGCGGCCGTCGACGCGAGGTGCTGGTGCTGCCCACCGAGGCCTCGGTGAGCCCCAAGATGGTGGCCCAGGCTGTGGCGGCCATGGCCGCGGCCGACATCGTGAGGCTCCACCCTCGGGATCAGCACCGGCCGGAGCGCAGCCTCGAGCGCGCCCGGGACCGCCTGCTGGCCCTGCGCCTCGAGCACGAGCGCTGGCGGGCTGGGATGTCTCGCACCAGCGCCACAGCGTCCCTCTGGGCGCGGGAGGGCACCGCCACCTTCGCCAGACTCGACGCCGACCTGCTGCTGGCCCTGCAGGCCCGAGCTGGTGCCGACGCCCTGGACACCGACGAGACCCCCTACGAGGCCGCCGACCGCGCGTACCAGCGCGCCATCGTGGCGCTGCCTCGCGACCAGCGCCCCTGCGCCTGGCTCGAGGCCCAGCGGCTGCGCCTGGACGCCTGGCTCGACCTCCCCGAAGCCCAGCGGCCCACCGATCAGCTCGAGCCGCTGCTCGATGCCTCCGGTCGGGCCCTCGAGGCGGTACCCGACGAGCTCTGCCCGGTGGACCGTGGCCGCCTTCAGCGGCAGCGGGGCCAGCTGCTGACCCTCCGAACGTCGGATGATCCCGAAGGCGACCTGCGCCAGGCCATCGCCGCCTACCAGGAAGCCCTGGACGTCTTCTCACTGGTGGCTCACCCCATCGAAT
>CAZHIK010000914.1:0-4034 GCA_964532635.1 uncultured Enterobacterales bacterium | reverse complement strand
TTCGGCGTTCCGCTGCTGGGACTTCGGCCTGATGCCGTAGTCCGGCAGCCATCCTCCCCCCGGGGCCGGCACCATGGGGACCTCGAGCCCGGTGAAGGCCCGGTTGGTGGCGAAGCGGCTGTGCAGGGTGGAGGGATCCGCGATGTACTTGTCGTAGGCCCGCAAGCACCACTCCATGATGGGGTGGGCCACGCTCAGGTCCAGCCCCGAATAGCGCGCGAGCAGGTGGTCCTTCAGCGCCATGATCTCATCGGAGACGGCCTGGATATCGTCCGCCCCGCGCTGGCTCAGCCCCTGGTAGAACAGGGGCACCCGCTCGAAGGGCGCGCGGCCGTCCCAGTCCACGAAGTTGTCGTACATGACCGCGGGGTGGATCACCTGGGTGAGGTTGGACAGTCCGATGCCCAGGAAGCCGCTGGGGACTGGGGGACAGGGGACCCGGATCAGCTCGCTCATGGTGGCCGAGACCTCCTCGAGGCGAGCCACGGGCCGAGCCGCGATCTCCATCCAGGGCTTGGCGCCGAGCACCTTGGCCACCGCGCCGTAGTCGGTGGCACGGCAGGCCCATGGCAGGTTCTGGAGCGCGAAGATCCCGTAGGTATCCGGCGCACGGCCCACCCCAGCCATGGCTTCGTCCACGCACCAGTCCACGCCGTTGGTCCCGCAGATGGTGCCGATCATGGCGCCGTGATCGACGTATCGAGCCACGGCGCGCATGTTGTCGTCGAAGGCCATGGCCGGCAGGCACATCACCAGCAGGTCGCAGCCGGGCACCACCTCGGACGCGTGCTTCGAGACGAGGTCCGGGGCTCCGTGGACCACCTGGTGGTCGTCGTCAGCGCCGTACTCCACGCGGATGCCCCCGCGGGCGATGCCCTGGCGCCACAGCTCCGCCCGGTCCTTGCGCGGCGCGTACACCCGCGCCTCCCAGTCGGGTTGGCTCGCCACAAGCCCTGCCAGCACGTGGGCCGAGTGACCCGCTCCGAGCACACACGCACGCCGTACACTCATGCTTTCGCTCCTGTTCGCCGAGGGGCCGAGTGGATTCCCGACCGGGTCGGTCAGTGTACCATCCGCACCCCGACCAGCCGATTGTGCGACTTCCAGGGCCGGTTCTTCTCCGCTGTGGTTCCCGGGGAGCCGGGGGCGTGTGTCGCCAGCGAGGACGGCAGCGGCTCGAACCGAGGCTGGGGTGGCCGAGGAGCGGGGGTAACCGGCACCCGCATGGCCGGCTCGAGGTCCTCCACGCTCAGCACCAGGGTGAAGTCGATCTCGCAGATGGGCTGGCTCCACTCCGGGCACAGCTCCTGCACCGGGGCCTCCGAGTAGTCATCGGACGGCGACAGGCAGGCCTCGCCCTGGACCAGCAGGTCCAGGCTGTTGCCGGACCAGTCGTTGCCAGCCAGCCTCGCCCAGCCATCATCGAGGAACAGGCCGGTGCCCTGGTTGCTCGCGATGCTGTTGCCCTCGAGCAGCAGGCCCGTCGAGCCATCCCAGGCCTGGGTCTCGAACGCGTAGATGCCGTGGCCGCAGCGAGTGGTGGCCCCGTGAGGCAGGCTGGCGTTGGTCGTGATGTCGTTGCCGATGAGAGTGTAGCTACCCTCCGAGAGCAGGTGAACGCCGGCGCCCAGGTTGTTGGAGACGTCGTTGTCGATGAGTCGGACCATCGGGGAGACCCCCTCGGACCGCTCCCCAGCAAAGACCCCAACACCCCCGCCGAGATCCGTGCTCTCCCCGGTTCCGGAGATTGTGGAGGATCGGATCTCGAGCGCCCCACCGTCGATGACCACCACACCAGCGAACTCGTTGTCCAGGATGGCGCCATCCGCGAAGCTCATGGCCGCCCCTGCCTCGACCACGTACAGCCCGGGCCCCGCGTTGTCCTGGATCCACACGCCCTCGGCTGTGGCCATGGCGCCCTCCTGCACCACGATCCCCTTGCCGGACAGACCTTGGCTGCCGTACCCCACCCTCGTGTCCGCGACGGTGCAGTTCCGGAAGGTGGCTACGCTCGAGGCGCCGTCCACCAGCACCCCTTCGGAGGTAGCTCTCCGGACCAGGCAGCCCTCGGCCAGCAGCGAGGCCCCCAGGACGACCAGGATGCCGTGACCGTAGTCCCCGCTGGGGTCCGGCCGGGTGTCCAGCACGGCGCAGTCCCTCAGCACGACCTCCGTCCCGGCCTCCTGCACCATGACGCCCGCGTTGGTGCAGCCTCTGATCTGGACGCCCTCGGCCAGCAGCGACGCACCCTCGTAGACATACAGGCCGTGACCGTAGTGCCCCTGCTCGTCCGGGCGGGTATCCCGCAGGACGGAATCCAGGATGGTGGTCACCGAGCCCGCTCCGTAGGTTGTCACCGCGGCTTCCTTGTTGGAGTGAATCTCGCAGCCCTCGGCCCACAGGGACGCCCCCTCGGCCACGCCGAGGCCCGATCCCCCGACGCCATCCAGCCCCGCCTTGGTGCCGCGCACCTGGCAGCCTCGGAGCGACAGCCCAGTGCCCGGCTGCTTGGCCACCAGCCCCGCCCGGATGTTGTCCTCGAACTGGCAGGCGACGGCCTGTACGGTGGCTCCGTCGGCCAGATAGACGCCGTAGCCACGGGCTGCGTGGCCATCCTGAGTCGTCTGACGGACCACGCTGTCTTGCAGCTGCACCTCGGTCCCCGGATCGACGGCGTACAGCCCCGCCGAGGTGTTTCCTGCCAGCACACATCCCCGCAGCTGCAGCCAGGCCCCATCGTCGACCGCGACACCGTAGCCCACCTCCCCTCGCGAGTCGGGGAGGGTGTCCCGCACCGTACAATCCTGGAGCAGGACTTCGGTCTCCCCGTGGCCGATGGTGACGCCCAAGGAGGTGTTGCCCGCGACCTCGCAGCCCTCCGCCCGCAGCGTGGCGCCGTGGAGGACCTGGAGGCCATACCCGTACGAGCCTCTGTCATCGGCCACGGTGCCCCGCAGGGTGCAGTCCCGAAGCGTCGCCTCGGTCCCCGCGTCCATGACCGAGATCCCTACAGCGACATTGTCCAGCACCTCGCAGCCCACCAGCTCGAGGGTGGTGGAGTGGAGCAGGCTGGCGCGGTAGGCCACGATCCCGACGAAGCCACTCCCCTGCACCCGAAGCGAGGACATCCTCGCGACGCCCGAGCTCAGCAGGATCCCACGGCCTCCCGCTCCCACCACGCTCAATCCAGAGAGCTCGACCTCGCCGGCGGCCAGCTCGAGCCGGATTCCTTCCGCCGCCTCGACTCCGCTGTTCGCGTCCAACACCACCAGCTCCCGGCACCGCCCCGCCAGGTGCACGCCGCTGTGGTCGGAGCTCAGCTCCAGGTTCTCGGGGTAGCTCCCCGCCGCCACCGCCACCGTGCCGCCGCCACGGCTGCCAGCCAGATCGAGCCCCGTCTGGATGGAGCGCAGGGGAGCCGCCTCGCTGCCGTCGCCATCTTCGCTGGCCGCAACGTCCACGTAGACCGTAGCCTCGTCCACAGACAGATCTCCCCAGGTGCCGGAGCCACAAGCATCGGGGACGCACGCACCTGCGTCACGGTGGTAGCCCTCAGCGCAGCCGAGGGGTGCGCCGGTGTCGTCGGGACGAAGCGGACCGCCACAAGCGGACAACAGCAGAGGGGCCAGGACGAGACGGAACATTCGTACCTCGGGGCTCCATTATTCCCCAGCTCACCCTCCCGGCGATAGGGCGACACGGAGCGCGGCCCACGGGCTATCTGCCTCTCCCCCCGGAGCCCGACATGCACAGGCAAGCCCTCCTCCTCGTCCTGCCCCTGACCCTCGCCTGCGCCCACGCGCCGGCCGCCGACCCCACCGTCTCCCCGACGCCCAGCGAGGACAATCCCCTGCTGGCCGAGTGGGATGGCGCCTACGGTGGCACACCGTCCTTCGAAGCGATGGAGCTGCGGTGGCTGGAGCCGGCGCTGGAGCAGGCAATGGCCGAGCACCTGGCGGAGCTGAGGGCCATCGCCGGGGACCCGGCGCCCCCCAGCTTCGACAACACCATCCTGGCCATGGAGCGCAGCGGCC
>CAZHIK010000913.1:0-4041 GCA_964532635.1 uncultured Enterobacterales bacterium | reverse complement strand
GAGCAGGCCTGCCACGTCCTGGTGGGTCAGGCCGGCCTGTGCCGCCCCACTCGCGGGGCCAAGGACGTGATGCCCAGGCTGTTGGCCCAGCGGCGCTGCATCCAGCTGGATCCGCTGGACCGCATCGGCACCAATGCCGATCTGGTGGCCATGGCCCGGGTTCCCGGGGCGACGAAGGGCCAGATCTACCGCGATCTGTTGCCCGGCCACGCCTTCGAGCACTTCGCCAAGGAGCGCTGCCTGCTGCCGGCGTCCGCCTTCCCATACTACCGGGACCAGGCCGCGGAGACCCCGTGGTGGCGCCAGACCCAGCGTCTGGAGCGGCTCCCGCCGGGGCTGGTGGACGAGGTGCTCTGCGAGCTGCGTGAGCGCGGTCCGCTGACCGCGGCGGAGCTCGAGGACAGGGGGCGCGTCCGGGCCATCGACTGGCACGGCTGGAAGGGCACCGGTCGTGCCGCCACCATGGCCCTCGAGGTGCTGTGGCTGCGATGCCGGGTGGTGGTCTGTGGCCGCCGTGGACGGGAGAAGATCTACGACATCCCGGCGCGGGCGCTGCCCCGCGTGGCTGAGGTCGAGCCCGCCATGCCGTTCGCGCGCTGGGCCCTGCTCGAGCGGGTGGAGGCCGCTGGGCTACTGTCCACGGCTGGGGGGCCCTGGTGGTCCATGCTGGGTGAAGTGCGGCGCTCGCCGCTTCCGCGTCGGCTGGTGGAGGAGGGACTGCTCGAGCTACTCCGCGTGGCGGGCTCTCGGCGGACCTACCTGGCCCCCGCGGGCATCCTCGACCGGCGCTTTGCTCGCCACGACGGCCTCATGCGCATCCTGGGCCCCCTCGATCCGCTCATCTGGGACCGCAAGCTGGTGCTCCACGCCTTCGGCTTCGACTACGTCTGGGAGGTCTACAAGCCCGCGGCGAAGCGGCGCTGGGGCTACTACGTCTGCCCCCTGCTGCACCGTGGCCGTCTGGTGGGTCGGCTGGAAGCCCACGTGGACGATGGGCGCCTGGTGGTGGACCAGCTGTGGGGGGAAGAGGGCGCCCAGCTCGATCGGGATGCACTCCGTGCAGCCGTCAGGCGCCACGAGGCCGCGCTGCTCTCTTCCTAGAGGATGCCTGCCACCGGGCTGTCCTTGTACTCGAACTCGTAGTAGATGCGCAGGCCTTCTTCGGGGAAGGCGGCGCGTACATCGTCATCGAGCAGGCGCTGGAAGCCGTGGAGCCTGTCGGGAACGGCGGCCTGGGCCAAGGCGTCGAGGCTGGCGTGGCCGCTGGGGCGCGTGAGGGCCACGTCGTGGATGCGTCCTCTGCGGTCCAGCACCATCTCGATCCCCGCCGTGCCTACGATGCCGGAGACGCGGATGTCCAGCGGGATGACCCAGGCGGTGCGCAGCTGGTCGTCCAGGGACTCGAGCACGCTGGCCAGAGGGTGGACACGGGTCTGCAACACCGTCATCGCGTCGATGGTCTCTGGAGGATCGAGGGGGCTGGCCACCGAGCCCCCCGCGGCGGACTGGGCGCCGGTGGGGCTGGCAACCGAGGCACGGGCGCTGCCCGGCGGGGCGCGTCGGCGCCGGTCGCGGTGGCTGGATTCCTCGGCCACCGCTCGCTGCTGCTGATCCCGCTCGAGGCGCATCAGCTCCAGCGGCTCGACCTCGAAGCGAAGCTCGGGTTCCGGGGCGGTGACCTGCTCCATGGGCTGGCGCTGGTCGGGGACACGCTCGGGCTGGTGTGAGCCCTGGGGCCGGGCCCGCTGGTCTTCCAGCGCCCGCCGCTCTTGCTGTTCGGCTTGGGCGAGGGCTTCTTTGGCCTGGGACGACTCCTGGGCTGGGACCACCATGCTCGCGGCCCGGTCGGGAAGGGGAGCTTCGGCGAAGGTCTCGGCTCGCTCCTCCAGGCCGGTGAGCCGGAAGGCCATGGGTTCCCAGCCTTGGCGCTCCGCCAGCGCGGGCTCGCTCCGCCGGACGGCTTCGAGGGCCTCGCTGAACGGAACCGTGCGCGGATCGAGGGCGTCATCGGCATCGGCCAGGGCATCCTCTCGATGCTCACGAAGCTGGCTGGGAGTGCTGGGCTCGCCCCGTTCCTGGGCTGCCTGGAAGGCGGCCGCAGCCGCGGCGGCCCGCTCGGGTTGCGCCCCGGAGCGCACCGCGCGCTGGGGGTTCCCCGCGTGGGTGCCGCGATCGGCCTGACCGTCGGCCACCAGAGCCCGGGACTGCGCCACCCGCTCGTGCTCGACGCGCCGGTTGGCGGTGGAGATGCGCCCGCTGTCGGGAGCGGGCTCGCGGGTCTCGCGCGGGGAACGCACGAACTCCAGGGCGTCGTCCCGAGGGCTCGGTTCCACGACCAGGGGAGGGGGCTCGGGGCGCTCGACCTCGGCCTTGGCCTGGGCCTGGCTCTCGGCGTCCAGCTCGCGATCCTCTGCCCGCGCTTCGCGTTCGCATCGGAGCTGGGGCGGCCTGGCGGACTCGGGGATTGGGACCCGCTCCACCAGCACGGTGGACGTGTTCGCTTCTGCTGGAGCCTCGGCGTGGTGCAGGGCGAAGGGGAGGGCGAGCACGAACAGCAGGCTGTGGACCAGCAGTGACACCCACAGGGAGCGGCGGAGCCTGTCGTTGGCACGCCTGCGGTCGCCCAGGACCTGCCGGAGCGCCGGCAGACGGGGAGCCCACCGCATGGTTGCGGAGGAACCGGAGCCTGCGCTGTCCCGTTGCGAGGACATGAACACCCTTGGAAGGGGGCGGCCAGCCGACAGCCCTCAGTGAGATCATGGGCTCCGGACGCCGAAAAGATCCACCCCTGTGTTCAGAAATGACATGAATGAGCCTCGGCTGGGCGGCGTGTGCTATGTGGCCCCCCTGCCGGAGGTCGATTCCATGCGCAGCTTCCCACGCTGGCTCCAGGCGATCCTCATCGCCCTGTTCCTGGTCTGGATGCTCTACCAGCCGGTGGCCTCGCTGCTGGTGGACTGGTGGTGGTTCGAGTCCCTGGGCTACGACGAGATCTTCACCACCAGCCTCGCCGCCAAGGCCGCGCTGTTCGTGGTGGGCTTCCTGGTCGCAGGGGTGTTCCTCGGCCTCAACGTCTGGTTCTGCGAGCGCCAGGCGTCGCTGGACGCATTCCGGCTGGCCATGCTCATCCCCGAAGCCCCCCTCGATCCCCGCCGGCTGATGCAGCTGGTGCGCGGGCTGATGGTCGCCGCGGTGATCGCCCCCGCCCTGGTGCTGGGAGCGGCGGCCACGGGTGAGTGGTTCCAGCTGCTGTGCTGGCTGAATCCCCAGGAGTTCGGCACCGCCGATCCAGTCTTCTCGGTGGACGTGGGCTTCTACGTCTTCGAGCTCCCCCTGCTGCTCTTCACCCAGACCTGGGTCACCGCCCTGGTCTCCCTGACCATCATGCTGGTGGCAGGCTTCTCCATCTCCCGCGACACCCTGGTCAACCGCCACCCTCAGGGCATCAGCGAGGGCGCCCGCAGGCAGCTCACGCTGCTGGGCAGCACCCTCTTCGTGCTGGTGGCCGCGGGCTGGTGGCTCGAGCGCTTCGAGCTGCTCTTCGATCGCAGCGGGGTGGTCTGGGGTGCGGGCTACACCGATCTGAACGCCAGGCTCCCCGCGTTCTGGATCATGGCGGTGATGGCCCTGCTGGTGGCGGCGGCGCTGATCGTGTCCCTGCGGCGGTCGGGCTGGCGCATCCCCGCCGTCGCCGCGACCGTCTACGTGGCCGCTCGCCTGCTGCTCATCGAGGCTTGGCCCGCCATCGTCCAGGACTACCGGGTCAAGCCCAACGAGCTGGGCCTCGAGCGTGAATTCCTCGAGCACAA
Source organism: uncultured Enterobacterales bacterium (assembly GCA_964532635.1). GTDB lineage: Bacteria > Myxococcota_A > UBA796 > UBA796 > JAFGLY01 > CALDOK01. Next base: position 232 of record CAZHIK010000913.1, on the reverse strand, counting down.
CATCCACGCCACCCGTCAGGCCTACGCCCTGGACCGCATCGAGGTGGAGCCCTTCGAGGCCGCCAGCGGGCTGGACATGGACGTCATCCGGTCCAACCCGCTCACCATCGAGAACGTGCGGATCTGGGACGATCGCCCCCTGCTCACCACCTACGCGCAGATCCAGGAGATCCGGCTCTACTACGACTTCGTCGACGTCGATGTGGACCGCTACGAGATCGACGGCCGCCTG
>CAZHIK010000912.1:0-4043 GCA_964532635.1 uncultured Enterobacterales bacterium | reverse complement strand
CGACGGCACCACCGACGAGGACGACGCCAGCGACGCCGCCACCTGGTACGCCGACGACGATCTCGACGGCTACGGCGACCCAGCGGACACCACCAGCGCCTGCAGCGAGCCCTCGGGCTACACCTCCGACGCCTCGGACTGCGACGACAGCGACGGCACGGTCAACCCCAGCGCCACCGAGACCTGCAACGGCATCGACGACGACTGCGACGGCACCACCGACGAGGGCGCCGATGACGCGCAGCTGTGGTACCCCGACGCCGATCTGGATGGCTACGGCGAGCCTGCGGCCACCCCCATCGAGTCCTGCTCCGAGCCCTCGGGCTACACCGACGACAACACCGACTGCGACGACAGCGACGCAGCCAGCAACCCGGGCGCCAGCGAGCTGTGCGACGGCGTGGACAACGACTGCGACGGAACGGTCGACGAAGGGCACGACGCCGACGGCGACGGCATCACCGACTGCGAGGAGATCGAGTACGACGTGGACTTCATGCTGTCGGTGGACGACAACTGGGAGGGGTACGTCGACGAGGTCTACCTGGGCTCCTACGGCGGCTGGTCCACCACCGACACCTTCTCCTACACCATGGACTCCGGCACCCACGTGCTGGCCGTGTACGGCTGGGACTCCGGCGCTGCCATCGCCGGCTTCATCGCCGCCGTGGTCATCGACGGCACCACCGAGTACCTCACCGGCGATGGCAGCTGGGTGATGGTCGACAACACCTCCGACACCAGCTGGTACACCATCGGCTTCGACGACAGCGCCTGGAGCACCCCCTCCACCTGCTCGTCCTCGTCGGTGTCGCACTACTGGGGCAGTCAGCCCACCGACCTGACGTCCATGGGCGCGTCGTGGGTCTGGCACACCACCTGCACCTCGCTGGGGGACTCGTACTACCGGCTGGTCTTCGAGCTGCCCTGATCCCCGGCCGCACCGGAGGCCCGGACCATGCCCACCTTGCCCGACCGCCTGCTGATCACCCAGTGCCTGCAGAACGACTTCGTACAGCCCATCGGCCGCTACGATCCCATGCCCAACCTGCTGCACGTCGGCAGCGAGGAAGCCACCCGCCTGCTGGGTGCCGACCCTCCCAACGGTCCGGTGGCCCGGCTGATGAGCTGGGCCTGCCAGCAACCACCGGACGAGCTGGGCATCTTGCACCTGCGGGACTGGCATCACCCCACCGACCCGGCCCAGGCCGCCCACATCCAGCGCTTCGGTGAGCACTGCCTGGCGGACACCCCCGGCGCTCGCTTCGTCTTCGAGGACTGGGTGGACCCCGCGCGGCCGGCCACGGTGGTGGACTCCCTGACACTGAACGACTTCCAGGGCACCGGGCTGGCGGACTTCCTCGGGCCCTACGCCGGTCGCGCCATGAAGGTGGGGCTGGTGGGGGTGTGGACCGAGGCCAAGATCAGCTTCCTGGCCTACGAGCTGCGCACCCGCTTCCCCAGCTTCCACATCGCGGTGTGCTCCGCCCTGACCGCCAGCTCGTCCAGGGCCAACCACTTCATCGCCCTGGACCAGATCGAGCGCCTGCTGGGCGTCCAGGTGTTCGCCTCCCTTGGCAGCTTCACCGCATTCCTGGGGGGCGATCCCGACGAGCTGCTGACCACCGAGGAGCTGGGCCCGCCGGATCGTCCCAGCCTGGAGATCGAGGGGGACCGGCCCGTGAGCGCCGTGGACCGCAAGCTGCTGCGCTACCTGTTCCGGGACGCCCGGCGCGTGCGCCTGCGTCCTCTGGACGGTGGTTTTTCCGGCAACGTGGTGTTGGGCACCCACAGCGTGGATGTACACGGGCACGAGCAGGTCCCCCACGTGGTCAAGATCGGCCCCCTGGAGGCCATCGGCAAGGAGCGCGCGAGCTTCGAGCGCATCGAGGCGGTGCTGGGCAACAACGCCCCCCGCATCGCCGACTTCGCGGACCACGCCGAGCGCGGCGCCCTGAAGTACCGCTACGCCTCCATGGGGGGCGGCTTCTCCAGCACCTTCCAGAAGCACTACATGCAGGGCCTGCCCGCCGCCGAGGTGCAGCGCATCCTCGACACCGTGTTCCGCGAGCAACTGGGCCGCTTCTATGCCGCGCGCAGCCGCGAGAAGTGCGACCTGCTGGACTACTACTGGTTCACCCCCGAGCGAGCCCCCGGTGTGCGGGAGCAGGTGGAGGCCCTGCTGGGCGAGCCCGCCCTGGGACCCAGCCTGCAGCTGGAGGTGGGCCCCGCGTTTCCCAACGTCTGCCTGTTCTACGAGCAGCAGCTGGACACCCTGCCCCGCCGGCCCGGCGACTCGGTGTTCTTCTCCTACGTGCACGGCGATCTGAACGGCGCCAACATCATCATCGACGCCCAGGGCAACGTGTGGCTCATCGACTTCTTCCACACCCACCGCGGCCACGTGCTCAAGGACCTCATCAAGCTCGAAAACGACCTGCTCTACATCTTCACGCCCCTCGAGGGGCCCAGCGAGCTGGAGCAGGCGATGGTGTTCTCCGACCGGCTGCTCGAGGTCGAGGACCTGGGGCGCCCCCTGCCCCCGGCCCGCTTCGCGCTGCCAGCCCTGCAGCGAGCCTGGGACACCACCATGTCGCTGCGGGCCTTCTACCCGGAGCTGGTGGGCACCGACCGCGACCCGCTACAGCTGCACATCGGCATGATGCGCTACGCCATGCACACCACCAGCTTCGACGAGTGCAACGTCTGGCAGCGGCGCTGGGCCCTGTACACCGGCGCCCGCTGCGGGGAGCTGATCACCACCCGGCTGCGGCGCAGCGGCCCCCTGCGCCTGGACTTCGTGCCCGAAGCCGCCGTGGGCGAAGGCGGCCTGGCACTCACCCTGCTGCCAGGCCGCCGCGACTACGGCCGCGATCTCACCCAGGACCTCGCCGCCATCCGTGCCGGCGGCATCACCCACGTCTGCACCCTGCTGTCCCCCGAGGAGTACGACCGCTACGGCGTCGAGGGGCTGCCGGCCGCGGTCCGCGCCGCCGGGCTCGAGCACCGCACCCTGGCCATCCTGGACCAGGCCGTGCCCAGCCTCGAGCAGATGCGCGCGCTGGTGAGCTGGATTCGCGACGCCATCGCCGACGGCGGCCGAGTGCTGGTCCACTGCGTGGGCGGGCTGGGCCGTTCGGGCACCGCCGCGGCCTGCACCCTGGTGGCGGCGGGCATGAACCCGGACCAGGCCATCGCCGCGGTGCGCCGCGCCCGCTCGCCCCGGGCCATCGAGTCGGAGCAGCAGGAGCGCTTCGTGCGGGGGTTCGAGCCAGGTGGCCGGCTGCGCCGCTGACCACGGCGGTCGGCGGTCACACCACAATTTCCGGCAACAACTCCCCGCCCCCCACCGTACCTCCCTCGATGCGACACCGACGAGCGAGGTGGATCGTGGCTCTTTCCCTGTTGCTGGGCTCGGCCCTGGCCTGCCTTTCGTTCCCTGTCCTGGTGGCCGGAGCCCGAGATCGCGAGGCCCGCGTGCAGCGGGTGGAGCCCGACGGCCCCGTCGCCGCCCCCGCGGCCCTACCCGCGGGAACATTCCGGGTGGTCTCCCTGAACCTGGCCCACGGTCGGGCCAACGGACGCTTCCAGGCCCTGCGCAAGCGGGAGACCCTGGAGGCCAACCTGCGCAGCGCCGGGTCCCTGGTGCGGGACTGGCGCCCCCACGCCGTGGCGCTGCAGGAGGCCGACGGGCCCAGCGTGTGGAGCGGCCGCTTCGACCACGTGGCCGCAGTGGCCCGCGCCGCGGGGCTGCCCTGGAGCGTGCACTCCACCCACGTAGCCGGTGCCGGGTTGCACTACGGCACGGGGGCCCTGAGCTGGACCCAGCCCCGGGCTACCCGCCAGCGCACCTTCGCCCCGTCGCCCCCCACCATGAGCAAGGGCGCCACCCTGATGCGCTTCGCCACCCCCGAGGGCCAGGAGATCAACCTGGTGTCCGTCCACCTGGACTTTGCCCGGGCCAAGGTGCGAAGCAAGCAGGCCCGGGTGCTTGCCAGCTGGCTGGAAGGCATCGAAGGGCCCCTGGTCCTGGCCGGTGACTT
>CAZHIK010000911.1:0-4044 GCA_964532635.1 uncultured Enterobacterales bacterium | reverse complement strand
TCGACGAGACCCAGACGGTCAAGTGCACCGCCACGCCCAGCGACGGCGAAGACACCGGCACGGCCTTCACGAGTGCGCTGTCCACCGTGCTGAACACTCCGCCGGTGCTGGCGAGCGTGACCCTGTCCACCACTTCTCCGGTGGAAGGCGACACCATCACCACCACCCTGGGCGCCTTGACCGACGCCGACGGCGACGTCACCACCGTCAGCTACGCCTGGTTCGTGGATGGCGCCGAGGTCTCCACCGAATCGAGCATCGACTCATCGCTGTTCGACAAGCACCAGTCCATCCACGTCGAGGTCACCCCCAACGATGGTGACGAGGACGGAGACGTGGTCAACTCGGCCACCGCGACGGCTCTGAACACCCCACCGGAGATCACCAGCCTGGCCCTGTCGCCCACGGACCTGTACACCGACGATGTGCTCTCCACCGCGGTGTCCACCACCGACGCGGATGGGGACACCGTGAGCCTGAGCTACGCCTGGACCGTGGACGGCACAGCCGTGAGCGAGAACGGTGCAACATTGGATGGTGCGGATTGGTTCTCCAAGCACGAGACGGTAGCGGTGGTCGTCACGCCCAACGATGGGGACGACGACGGGGGGGGCGAGGGTGCGAGCGTGGATGTGTTGAATACCTTGCCGTCGGCGCCCCTGGTCACCCTCGCGCCCGAGATCCCCGAGGATCAGGTCGACAGTCTGGTCTGCAGCTACGTTGGGGACAGCGAAGACGCCGATGGTGACACCGTCAGCTACTCCATGAGTTGGCTGGTGGACGGCAGTGTCTATGCCGGATCTGCCGAGACCACGGCTATCGTCGGAGACACGATTCCTGCCAGCGACATTGTCGGCGACTCCGAATACACGTGTGTCGTCACCCCGAATGATGGCGAGGAGGATGGCGAGCCCGGTACGGCGACAACTATCGCCATCTGGTACTTCAACGGCTGGCCCGACTTCGACGTGGACCTGGCGGATGCGGACTACACGTTTCTGGGGGTCAACGAAGACGACTACGCAGGCTATGCGGTCACCGTTTCGGGTGATCTGGATGGTGACGGGCTGGCGGACCTGGCGTTTGGTGCACCGGGTCTGGACCATGGTGGCGTTGGGAATGACGGTAGGGTCTACATCGTGTTCGCCTCCAGCCTCGGCACCGACACGGACATCGGGTTGGCCGATGCCGATGTGATGCTCATGGGTGCTTCGGGCTCCATCTCCAGCGACGCCGCTTGGGCTGGCCAACTGCTGGCATCCGGTTCCGACATTGACGGTGACGGCCTGGACGACTTGCTGATCGGCACCGACGCGGGGATCAACAACAACAACGGCCTAAGCTACCTCTTCTTGGGCTCCAGTTCGAGTGCCGGGGGTAGCATCAGCTTGCCCAGCGGTGCCGATCTGGTCCTCGACGGGGACAGCGGCGAAGACCCGAGCGCACTGGACTTCGTTGGTGACGTGGATGGCGACGGGGTCATCGACATCATGCATGGGGCCGCTAGCTCCGTGGGCACCGTCTTCCTAATCTCCGGCAGCACAGCCCTGACCACCGGTTCCATGGTTCTATCTGACTCGGAGTTCGTCTTCGAGGGAAAATATAGCAATTGTTTCCTTGGGATATCGCTGTCCGGCGGAGGCGATCTGGACGGGGATGGCCTGAGTGATCTGGCCCTCCACCAGGCGGGCGACAGTGGATCTTCGGGCGATGTGATGGTCTTTCTCGGCGGAAGCCTCGGAACCTCTGGAACATTCGTGGCCGAGGATGACTGCGACTTCTTGATCGCCGGCCCAGGCCCGTCGGTCGTGGGCGAGGAGGTCGGCCGAGGCTTGGCCCTCGAGGCCGACCACGATGGTGACGGTCTGGCGGACCTGCTCGTGGGCGTACCAGGCAACGACGATGGTGGGTCCAACGCGGGCAAGTTCATGGTCCTGCTGTCCTACCAGTTCGATGGCTCCCACTCGCCCACTCGAAACACCGCCGACGTGGAGGTGCTCGGATCGGTGGCTGGCGAGAGCCTCGGAAGCGCGGTTTCATCGGCCGGTCTCGTGGACGAAGACGAGCTTCCCGATGTCCTTGTGCGCTCCGGTGGCATCGGAGATGGCCTGCCCAGGGCCTATCTCTTGTTGTCCGATACCTTGGCTACGAGTGGAACCTGGACTGTCGACAACGGAGATTTCTCCTTCGTAGGTGAGGCCGCCGGCGAGGGCCTGGTCCTCTCTGCGTCCGGCGACGTCAACGGTGACGGCCTGGGTGACCTGCTCTTCGGCGCTCCGAACAACGACGACACCGCCACCGACGCCGGCAAGGCCTACCTCTTCTTCACCCCCTGATCCCCCAACCTGATAAACTCCCCCCCCACGATGCCCGACCCCTCCACCAACACCGGAACCCCCGAGCTCGGCCCCAAGCCCAAGCTGCCGCCGCCCCTGGCCGGCGGTCGGTACCAGCTCGAGAAGGTGATCGGTGCGGGTGGCATGGCGGCGGTCTACCTGGCCACCGATACGATGCTGCAGGTCAAGCGGGCCGTGAAGATCCTGGCGCCCCGCTACTCCGACCACGATCGCGTGCGCCAGCGCTTCCTCGACGAAGCCCGCACCATGGCACGGCTGCGCCATCCCAACATCGTCACGGTCTTCGATGTGGGCATGGAGGGCGCGCGGCCCTTCATCGTGATGGAGCTGATCGAGGGCGGCAGCCTGATGGACTACATCGAGCTGCACGGACCAGCCGATCCCAAGCTGGCCATCGAGGTGATGGTGGGCGTGCTGGGCGGCATCGGCGCCGCCCACGACAACGGGGTCATCCACCGCGACATCAAGCCCCACAACGTGCTGCTGGCCGACCACGGCGTGCCCAAGGTCACCGACTTCGGCATCGCCCGGGTCGAAGACCGCGCCGACTCGCTGACCAAGACCGGCGCCATGATGGGCACCCTGGCCTACATGGCCCCCGAGCAGCGCCGCAACGCCCGGGGCGTGGGCGCTGGGGCCGACATCTACGCCGCAGGAGCCACGCTGTACGTGATGGTCACGGGGCGCGATCCCTTCGATCTGTACTCGAGCGATCTGCACGACGAGGTCTACGAGGGCGTCGAGCACGAGCTGGCCCAGGTCCTCAAGCAGGCCTGCCGCTACCGCCCCGAGCACCGCTTCCGCTCGGTGGCCGAGTTCCAGCGTGCTCTGAACACGGTCACCCAGAGGCTGCCGGAGGTACCGGAGGAGTATGCCCCCGTCTGGGGCCCCATGTTCCGCGGCGCCCCCACCCACGACGGCGCCACGGCCGCGGTCGAAGAAGCCCGCCTGGGAGCCACCGCCGTGCCCGCCTACTCGAGCATGACCTTCGACATCGACTCGGTGCCCGACGAGCCCCTCGATGTCTCCGGTCGCATCGGCGACACGGCCTCGGGCACCCTCGAGGGGGTGGAGCCCAAGCCGCTGGACAGCACCCAGCACACCCACGCACAGCCCCTCGAGCGCAAGGGCACGGGCACGCTGCCCGTGGCCGACGACTCGGCCGTCGATGACTCCGAGCCGATCGTCGCCCCGGACACCCCGAGCCAGGCAACGCCCAGCCCGGAGCCCGACACCACACCCGAGCCCAAGCCCAGCCCCCTTCGCTGGCTCGCCCTGGTGGGGGTGATCGGGGCGGCCACCGCCGGCGGCCTGTGGTGGACCATGCGCGAGCCCGTGGTCCCGCCCGCGGACGTCCGCCCCGAGGCGGTCGCACAGCCCGATGTTGCCCCAGAGCCCGCGCCCGAGGTCCTCGAGGTCCCGGCCGAGCCCGACCCGGAGGTAGAACCGGTCCGTGGGGATGGTTTCGATCCACTCGACTTTTGTCTTCTTCCCGCGGCGCGGGGCGTTGTCGTCGGTGTCGTCGGCGGCATCCTCGCAATACTTCTTGCCTTGCGCTTCGGGTACGACGACCTCGAGCTTCTGCCGACGCAACCGGCACATGGGCTCGGTGGCGATGCCGGGTTCGAGTTCGAGTAGGGCCTCGTACACCCGGCCGAGGTCCTCAACATCCAGAGTCCCGTAATGG
>CAZHIK010000910.1:0-4047 GCA_964532635.1 uncultured Enterobacterales bacterium | reverse complement strand
GAAGTAGAAGCGGGCGCTGTCGGCGTCGGCGGCTCCGGTCTCGTGCTCGATTGACACGTAGATGTCGTTGTCGCTGCTCAGCAGATGGTCGTGGATGGCGGGGTCGTCCGAGGACGCGCCGCCCGGGTCGACGGTGGCGCTGTCCAGCAGGGTCATGCTGCCGCCGTCCTCCTCGTAGATCGAGACCTGGGCGTCCAGCGGGGAGCCGAACATGGCGGTCTCGACGTAGACGCTCAGGTACTTTCCGCTCAGGCCGTCGGTGTCGCTCGAGGTGAAGGTGAAGTTGTCGCTGTCGTCGTCGGTGCTGTCCAGCGCGCCCGCGTAGGCACCGTAGTAGTAGCCGCTTGTGGAGCTGCTCTCGCTGATGGGGATGGCCTCGGCATCTTCGATGGGGTGGTTGTCCTCGGTCTCCCAGGGATCGGTGTTGAAGTACCAGGGGCCCGAGACGATCAGGGGGTAGAAGTACCCAGCACCCTCGCCGCCCGCGCCGGCGGCGTCCTCCACCACCATGTAGTAGCGGCCTTCTTCGGGCAGGCGCACGATCACGCCGGGGTCGTAGTACCAGACCGCGGAGCCGGTGGTGTAGCCGGGGGCCGAGGTCTGCCCGAGCAGGGCGCCGTCGTCGTCGTAGACGGACAGCACGGGATCCAGCTCGCCCGTGTACGCGTTCCAGAACGAGGCGTGCAGGAAGTGGCCCTCGGAGGCCGCGTCGACCTCGAACACCCAGGTGTCCACGTCGCCAGCAGCCTCGATCTCACCGAACATCTGCAGGGCGTAGGTCTGGTCGGTGGCTACGTCTCCGAACATCCAGAAGTAGTACCAGAGGCTGTCGTGGTCGCTGAGGTTGGCCTCGTCGTAGAAGTCGTCGGCTTCGGTGGTGTCGTCGTTGTCGCCCCACTCGTAGTCGCCCACCTCCAGCTCGTTCATGTACAGCTCGTAGGTGTAGCGGCTGCCGCCCGCGGGGGTGTCGCCCGCCCAATCGGACCACTCGAGGATCTCCAGGTAGTACCCAGCGCTGTCGGTGGACTGCCAGTACAGCGACGAGTCGGTGCCCCAGGACCAGTAGGGGAAGTCATCGCCTTCGTCCAGCATGGTGCGGCTGGAGTCGTACAGGCGCATCACCGTGTCGGGCACGCCGTCCTCGTCGTAGATGTACGAGGCTGTGAACGCCTGGACGAAGGTGCCGATCTCGGGCTGGATGAAGAAGAAGTCCCGGTCGCCGCCCTCGTCGATGGCATCCGAGGTCTCGAGCTTGCCGTCGGCGTCGAACTTCAGCTCCCAGGCGCGCTCGATGGTGTCGCCGGGCTCGGTGTCCGTGTCGGCGTCGGTGTCGGCATCCGCGTCAGCGTCCGAGTCCGCGTCGCTGTCGGCGTCTGTGTCGGCGTCCGTGTCACTGTCGGCGTCGGTGTCCGAGTCGGCATCGGCGTCGGTGTCGGTGTCGGCCTCGGGAGGGGCCGCGGTGTCCTCGGGCTTGGGGCAGCCCAGGCCGAGCAGGCAGAACAGGACGGTGGTGGTGTGGATGCGCATGGGGTCCTCCCTCGAGACTTTGGTAGCTTGCAGGGGGAGTCTACAGGATTGAGGTTCCGCTATGCCAGGGATCTCGGACTAGGACCCGCAGGCTGGCTTGGCGGCGTAGCGGATCTCGACCTCCTCGCCGCCCAGCATGTTGACGCTGTCGTCGAGGACCACGCTCTGCCAGTCTTCTTCGTAGCGCCAGGCGTCCGTGGAGATGGCGTCGATCTGCACGCTGATGGTGGCATCGATGGCGGGGTCTTCCAGCCGGAAGGTGCGCAGGCCGCTCAGGTGCAGGCTGGCCAACTCTTCGAGGTTGCCGCTCCAGTCTTTGTCGCAGATGGAGTAGAACCCGCCCCCGGTGGCCTGGGTGGCCTCGTACATGCCGTCGTAGGCGGCGGCCCCGGTGCAGCCCTCGGGGACAGGGCCTCCGATGGCGTGGAGGGTGACTCCGGGGTTGTAGGCCTGGAACAGGCCCAGGTAGTAGCTCCAGCTGTTGACGCTCTGCTCGGCTTCGTCGGAGATGCCCATCAGGTGCAGGCTGGCGTCCTCACGGAGCAGGCCTTCGTTGCAGCCTCCGGTGGGGGTCTCGGCCAGGGCGGCTTCGAGCAGCATGAAGGCCCGCTCGGTGTTGCTGGCGTAGCTGCCCCCCAGGTTGACCATGGTCTCGATGGTGGATTCGGCCTCGCTCTCGGTGAAGCCGTTGTCGATCCAGATGTTCGAGCCGTTGATGCAGCCATCGTCGGCCTGGGTCACGGCGATCTGGAAGTCGATGCCCGCCTGGTCCAGGATCTGGTGGAAGCCCCCGAACGCGGTCAACAGCCGGGTGAGCCAGTCCTGCATGCTCCCGCTCTTGTCCACGGCGATGATCATGTCCATCCGGCCGTGGATGGGCACATCGAAGCTCTCTTCGGTCCAGGTGTCGATGGTGGCGCCGGCGCTGATGGTGGCGCTGCGCGCGGGCTCGATGGGATCATCGCTGGTCACCGTGATGATGACCGTGTCGCTGCCTTCCTCTACGGGGGTGTAGTCCAGCTGCAGGTCGCGGTACTCGGTGGGGACCAGGGTGAAGGGCAGCTCGGTGGCTTCGAGGGTGAAGGTCTGTCCGACCTGCTCGAGGTCGACCTCGGTGATGAGCAGGTCGGCATTGCCGCTGTTGTACACCCGCAGCTCGGTGGAGGCGGGGCAGCCTACGGACAGGGTGCCCAGGTCCTCGGCCGGAGGATCGAGGCTCAGCTCGCCCCCGCGAGCGTCGGCGCGGAGGATGATGCCCCGGGTCCCGAAGGGATCGTTGCTCTCGATGTTGGCCGTAGTGCGCAGCTCGCCGAGGGCCTCGGCCCGCAGCTCGATCTCCAGCGAGGCCCACTGGTAGGGCTCCAGGACGGGATCGCCCAGGAACTCCAGCCCGAAGGGCGTGTCGGGATCGTCGAGGCTCAGGTCCCCCAGGTACAGGGTGGCGTCGCCTTCGTTCTTCAGGGAGACCAGCTCGTACAGCGGTGCGTCGGCCAAGTCCACGGTCCCGAAGTCCACCAGCCCCGAGGACAGCACAAGCAGGGGGCTGGGATCGTCTGGCTCGGGAGCGGCGCTGTCCTGCGCGGGCCCATCGCAGGCCGCCAGCAGCAGCAATAGCGCGGCGAGAGGACGGATCATGGGCTTCCCCCGGGGAAGGCGGGCACCCTTGTTGTGCTCTGGGGGCTGGAATCCGATCGCGCCCGGCGAACTTCAGCCGTCCAGCACCTGGTAATCGACCCAGGTCGGCCCATCCTCGATGCGCGCGCTCCAGGCGTTCCAGTCGTCCTGGGACATATCCGCCGGCCGTACGTGGGGGTTGGTGTCCGCTCGCAGTACGCGGCCGTTGGCCTTCTTCAGCAGCTCGTCACGGATGGAGGGGAGCGGGTGGATCCAGGGCTTGGACTTGTTCAGCGCCCAGTCCGAGTTGACCGGCAGCATGGCGGCGAACTCCTCGGGGCGCTCCAGCCCCATCCAGGCCAGGTTGGGGTGATCGCTGTTCAGATCGCCCTTCAGGGTGGCGTTGTGGCTGCCGTGGTGGCCCACCTTGTACAGCACGGTGCGACGGAGCAGGTCCTTGGTGGTGATCCGGGGGGCGTCCGGAGGGGCGCCGGGCCTGGCCCAGTCCTGGTCGTCCCAGGAGACCCAGTTGCCGCGCTGGGCGTCCCCCGTGAACAGCAGGACCTTTTCGGTGTTCGGCAGCTCGAAGGCCAGCACCAATGTGGTGTTGTTGGTGTAGTCGCCCATCTTCAGGGCCAGGCTTTCGATGCGGCGCAGCCAGTCCAGGTCGATGCGGCGCCAGGCCGGTCCCTCCTCCTTTCGGTCCGAGAAGCCATAGTGCGTCCGGAAGAACGCGTCGTTGAGGCCGCGCTCGGCCTCGTTCGGGGTGATGCCGTAACGGCGTGAGAAGGGGCGATGGGCGTCGAGGCGTGCGGGGTAGACCTCCCGCCCGGCCGCGACGCGGGGCGCGGCGGCGACGCCGCTGTGGTCGTGATCGTCCGGATCCCGGTGGAAGCACTCGACCTC
>CAZHIK010000909.1:0-4064 GCA_964532635.1 uncultured Enterobacterales bacterium | reverse complement strand
CCAGGTGGCCGCGCCGCATCGCCGCGCGCGGCCACCAACCAGGGGCCTCGTCGGGGCCCCTGAACCACACACACGTCAACCCATCAACCCATCAACCGACCGCCGTCCCGAGCGGGGGCCCTCTCCGGCGCCGCGCTCCAGACCCCCTGGAGGTGAACATGAAAGATCATGCGCTGGCGTGGGCGGAAGCCCTCGCCGTTCTCGGATACTCAGACGAACAAGACGACGCGAGCCAGCAGGCCATCAGGGACATCAAGAACCTGGAGCGCCGGCCGAAGGTCCGCCAATGCCCCGGCTTCCGCCTGCTCGAGCTGGTCACAGGCGGCGACACCAAGGGGCCGCTGGCGTGGCTGCTGCGCTACGCCCTGGGTCGGGCCGTCGCCGACGAGATCGCGCCGAACCGGGACCCGTCGTTCACCTTCGCCGCGGCCCTGAGCACCCTGGGCGAGCTCGCCGGCTCGGCCCTCGAGGTGCTCGCCCAGCGCGGACCCAACGGCATGATCGCCGACCTGCTCTTCGAGTCCAGCCCCGGCTCCTGGACCGCTGACCGCATCCTGGGCCGCTGGCTGGTGCACGGATCGCTCGCCATCCCGGACTCCACCCCCGTCACCCCACCCACACGGCTGGTAAAGGAGCCCATCGACGAACTAGGGGGCCGCATCGCGGGCCTGGTCGGCGAGCACGCGCCGCCCATGTTCCTACTCTCGGGCGTCGATCCGATGCTCGCGGTGGCGGTCGCCGCCGCGGCCTGCAGCGTGCGGAACCGGCCCCTGCGCTGCTGGGCAGTGCGGCTGGGCAACGGCTCCGTCAGCCAGTCCATCGTCGCGCTGCGCTGGATCGGCGCGATCGAGGGCTTCGACCCCATGATCATCCCGCGGCGATACATGCTGGAAGCGCGCACCGGCGGCGACGGCACCGACCCTGAGCAGATCACAGGTCGGCCCGATGGTGTCACCCTGTGGGTCGGCGCCCCTGAGGAGGAGCCGACCGCATGCTGGCTGAGCACCTGCCGAGCAGCGGTGGACCTGACCCCGCTGCTGCCGCTGGTCGAAGCCACCCGGCCCGCGGAGGGGAGCAACCGTGACCGCCCCAGGACCTACCGCCCCACCCACAGCTCCCTGCACCCCAGCGTCCGGAACCGCGAGCAGGACGAACTCCCCCTGACGCCCTACACCTCCGCAGACCGCCGCGCTCGCCTCGACCGCTTCCAGCGAGCCGCCTTCCCCGGCGCGCCGGCGCTCCCGCCCATCACCACGGTCGAGGTGAACACCCAGGATGACCAGGTCGAACCCCACACCGATCCAGAGCGCTGGGCGACGCCCAAGCGCGATCTCGACCACCTGGTGCTCGGCGACCAGCAGCGCGGTTCTCTCCAGCGGGCCGCGGCCCGCATGAAGCGGGGCGAGCGCTGCGTAATCCTGCTCCACGGCCCGCCGGGGTCGGGGAAGACCAGGGCGGCCCACTGTCTCGCCGGCACCGCCGGTCTGCCGGTGTACGAGTTCCTGCCCCACCTGATCCGCGACACGCTGTACGGCGAGCAGGACCGCAAGGTCGCCGAGGTCTTCGCGGCCCTGCAGCGGCGCCCCGCCGTGCTGGTCATCGACGAAGCGGACCAGTGGCTCGGCCGCCGGGAGGGCAGCGCCGCCGCGGTCGGAGGCGCGTCCGTCTCGGAGTGCAGCGCCTTGCTCCAAGAGCTGGAGCGGTACGAGGGCGCCGCGGTGCTCACCACCAACCGCCTGAGCGCCATGGACGTGGCCCTGCACCGCCGGACGGACCTCATGCTCCACCTGGCGCTGCCCGGGCTCACGGAGCGCATGGCGCTGTGGGCCAGCCTGCTGGCCACGCACCGCGAGCTCCGGGCCGACGAGCTCTGCCTGCTCGCCAGCGTGCCGCTCACCGGCGGCGACATCGCCGCGATCATCCGCGAGGCCGACCTGATGCACGGCGATCTGTCGATCGCCAGGCTGCTCCCCGTCGCGCGCCAGCGCGCCCGGCGGGCCAGCCTGCTGGGGTGAGCGCGCCCCAGCACCCTTACCCGAACCCCACCCCCAACCGCCCATCGAGGTACACCCAACACCCACAGGAGGGGACATGAACATCCTCATCGTCGAGTCGAAGGCCAAGAGCAAGACCATCCAGCGCTACCTCGGGCGTGCTGACTGGCGGGTGCTGTCCACCGGGGGCCACATCCGGGAGCTCCCTTGCGACCGCGCCAAGCACGACCGCAAGGAGGTCCGCAAAGCCTACTGGTCATCGCGGGGCGAGTCCCTGCCCGACCCACCCTGGGTCTGGTCCGAACGCGGCGAGGCTGCCGTGCAGAGGATTCGCGACGAAGCCGCCAAGCACCCCGTGGTCACCTTCTACCTGGCCAGCGATCCCGACCGCGAGGGCGAGCGCATCGCCTGGCACCTCGAGCGCCAGCTCCGGGACCTGGGCCCCTGCCACCGCGTCACCTTCCAGGAGGTCACCCAGGCCGCCCTGCAGCACGCCATCGCCAACCCCCGCCCCATCGAACAGGACCGCGTCGACGCCGCCCTGGTCCGGGTCTTCCTCGACCGCCTGGTGGGCTGGCGCGCCTCCAAGCAGGCCCGCTCCGGCGTCGGCCGCGGCGGCATGGGGCGTGTTCAGACCCCGGTGCTCGGCTTCATCGTCGAGCGCGAGCTGGAGCGCGAGGCCCACCAGCCCATCCCCTACTTCGAGGTCCGCGCGTTCACGGACGATCAGCTCCCCGACCTCCGCTGGCGCGTCCGGCTCCACGACCCGCGCAGCGCCGACGCCTGGCGTGGCGACGACGGCCGGGTCGATGCGTTCCGCACCCACGACCAGCGCCTCGCCCAGCAGGCCCATGACGCCATCGCCCAGGTCGGTGCTTTGCTGCTCCGCGATCTCCGCGCGCGGGACAGCCAGGAGCAGCCCCCGGCCCCGTTCCGCACCGACACCCTGCTGCGGGCCGCCAGCAGCCGGTTCGGCTGGTCACCCAAGAAGACCGCCAAGCTGGCCAGCGACCTGTACGAGGCCGGCCTGATCTCCTACATCCGCACCGACTCCACGCGGCTGTCCGGTGAAGCCCAGCAGGCCGCGCGAGCCGTCGTCGAGCAGACCTGGGGCCAGCCCATGCTCGGCCCGGGACCCCGCGCCGACAAGCAGGACGCCCAGATCCAGGACGCCCACGAGGCCATCCGCCCCACCACCCTCGAGCGCACCGCCGGCCAGCTCCCCGAGGGCCTCGACGACAGCGCCCGCCGGCTCTACGCCCTGGTGCGCGGGCAGACGCTCGCGGCGTTCATGGTCCCCGCGATTCGCCGCACCCTCCACCCCCGCGCCACCGTGCCCACCACGGAGATCGAGCTGCACACCCGGGTGCGCTGGTACGTCGAACCAGGCTGGCGACGCGCCCTCGCGTCGGTGGACGGAGAGCCGGACACCACCCCAGCCTCGCTCGAGCCTGGCTCGTTGCTGAAGCTGCGCCCTACCACCGACGCGGCGCCCAACCCTGTGCTCATCGCCGACCAGACCCGGCCCCCCGCCCGCTACACGCCCGCTGCGATCATCAAGCGTATGCGGGACACGGGCATCGGGCGGCCGTCGACCTACGCCTCGACCGTGGACCGGCTGATCTCACACCGCTTCGTGGTGGAGTCCGAGGGTCTCGAGCCCACCGACAGCGGCCGCCACATCTGGCTCGAGGTCGCGCCACGCTACGGTTCCGACGCCAGCCTCGGCTGGTTCTCCGTGGAGACCACCGCCACCCTCGAGGACCGCCTCGACCGCATCGCGCGGGGCGACGAGCCCGCCGGCGCCACATGGATCGAGCTGCGGGACGGCTTCAGCCAGGCCCACCTGCACGCCCAGCAGGCCGCCAAAGCCAGCCCCCTGTCGCCACGCACCCGCCAGGCGCTGGAGGACTACCGGGCCTTTGACCCGGCACTGACCGACCGCCTCGGCGATCTCGACCGCCTCACCGAGGCCCAGGGCCGCGAGCTGCGCAACGCGCTCAATGGCGAAGGTCACTCCCTGCCCCCCACGCCCGCCCAGCGCGCGCGGGTCGAGCGTCTGCTGGCTTC
>CAZHIK010000908.1:0-4070 GCA_964532635.1 uncultured Enterobacterales bacterium | reverse complement strand
GGTGGATCACTTCGCCGCCGCCGGGTGGCCCACTGGGGGGCGGCGTCAGCACATCCGAACTACCATCGGAGGACTCCGTCGGGCTACGTACAGGTTTCAGCCGGGAACACGCATGCCTGTGGGGTGCGGGATGGAATCGAGGTTGTCTGCTGGTAGGTGTCCCTCACCAAAACTCCATTTCTCCAGGTCCAGCCCTCTCCCGCGTGCGTGTTGACAGCGGCCGGGCGACAGCTCTCGGCTCGGCGGATCTGGGCGCAACCATCGAGGCAGTAGCGGTTCCCCCGATCGCACTTCCGGCACAGCGGCCATTCCGCTGATCGATCCTGCGATAGCAGGCGAATAAACATCACAATAAACTAACGCGGCAGCGGTGGGGCAGCCGTCGACAGGGCCCGAGATGCAGCTTAGGGCGCGCGGAACCTCTATGTGTTCCATGCCAGGTGCCCGCCATGTCGAACGACACAGAAGTCCCTCAGTACCGAGCCGCCGTTCTCCGCCATCTCCCACTGGTCCGGCAGGCCATCCACAGCATCGGCATCGACACGGTGCTGGCCGCGGAGCTGCCGCGCGATCCGCGCAACCGCGTGCTCGACGTGGGCTGCGTGGTGTTGATGATCGAGAACGTCCTGCACGGCAGGGTCGCGCTGTACAACATGAACGACTGGCTGGAGGGCATGGACGTGGACATCGTCCTGGGCGAGGACTGCCCTCCCTCGGCGTTCACCGATGACCGCCTCGCCGCCACGCTGGACCACATCTACGACTACGGCACCGACGACCTGCTCTCAGCCGTGGTGCGCAACTACTTCGAGCAGCGGCCTGGCCCCGACAGCTACAGCGTCCACACCGACACCACGACCCTGATGCTGTGGGGAGACTACGATCAGGCCGCAGCAATGGGCGGCCCTGTCCCACGCCGTGGTCACTCCAAGGACCACCGGCCCGACCTGAAGCAGCTGGTCTACGGTCTGTCGCTCCACGGAGCCGTCGGCATCCCCCTCTGCGTGAGCGTGCTGGACGGCAACAGCTCCGATCACGCGGCGAACCGTTTCCACATCGACGAACTCGCCGGCCTGCTGCCGCCCAAGGACGAGGTCACGATGGTCGCGGACTGCAAGCTGTGCGACCCCACCACCCTGGGGCGCGTCCTGGATGCCGACTTCCACTTCGTCACCCTGGTGCCCCGGACCTACAAGCTGCGCGCCGATCTGGTCGAGGAGGTCATGGACAGCGAGGTGCCGCTGCCCGAGTTGGCACGCGAGCCCGGCCGCACCAAGAAGGACCCTGATCGCGTCTACAGCGGTGTGTCCTTCGTTCGCCCCTTCGATGTGCTCGACCCCGAGTCGGGCGAGAAGCAGAAGATCCCGCTCCGCTTCCTGGTGGTCGAGTCATCCGAGCTGGCACGGCGCTTCGAGAACAGCCTGACTGACAAGCTGAAGGCTGGCCGCAAGCGTTTCGAGAAGGGCGCCAGGAAGCTGGCAGCCCGCAAGTTCCGCTGCGAGCCCGACGCCAGGATCGCCATCGAACGGTTCCGCAAGGGCAAGACGCTGCACACCGCCACCTTCGATGTCGAAGAGGTCACCAAGACGCTGCCGCGGCCCCGTCGTGGTCGTCCCAAGGCCGGAGAGGTCGCCCCGACCGAGATCTTCTGGCGCGTCACCTGGACCGACCTGGTGGTTGACGAGGACGCGGTCGAGACCGCCAGAGAGCACGCCCGCTACTTCGTGCTGGTCACCGATCACGTCGACGATCCCGACTGGGACGACGAGCGCATCCTCGCTGAGTACCGGCACCAGCACGTCATCGAAGGCCACACTGGATTCCGCTGGCTGAAGGGACCGGCGGCAGTCGCACCCATGTTCCTGAAGACACCATCGCGCATCGCTGCCCTGGGCCTGGTCTTCGTCCTGGCCTTGATGGTCCGCAACTGGCTGCAGTGGGAAGTGCGTCGCCGCCTGGCCGACGAGGGACAGACGCTGCCGAACATGAACAAGCAGCCGACCGCCAAGCCGACCACAGAGAACATCTTCCACTACTTCAACAACGTCACCGTCGTGCTGGTCCAGCGAGGGGGCAAGACGGTCGAGCGACACATCAGCGGCTTGAACGATGCAGCCTGCAGGGCGTTGGAGATCCTGGGCTTCGATCAGACGATATTCACGACGCCGAGAAAATCAGGGGTGGTGTGGGCTGGATCGTCGGAATGACCGCTACGTGACCACCTCGGTCGAACCATGTGGGATTATTCGGGCACCACAGGTCGCCAGCAGGTGGAATAGTAGGCATTATTCGTAGGAATACGAGGAATATTCCTGCTGGGGTCACCATCGGGGAAGTGTTCGTAGGGCACCACCTCTGCCACGACAGGCAGCGCCCCATACGTCAACACCCCCGCGAACGGGGGTGTCGAGGCGAAGCCCAGCGCAATCTTCAGCGTACCGGAGACTCGGCCGCGAGCGCAGATGCCAGCGCCCGCTGCAGGGTCGGCCCCAGGGGCTTGCTCCCCTTGCGCTCGGCCTTGGAGATCGTGCCCTGGCCCACCCCCAGGTGCTTCGCCGCGGCCTGCTGGTTGAAGCCCCGGCGGGCACGCCAGGCCGCCAGGTCCGAGCCGGTGAGCGTGATCGAGGTCGGTGGGCGCACGGATGGCCTCTCGGGAACCCGGGCCGACGTGGAGTGCCTGATGGCCTTTTCGAGTCGCTTCCTCGTCCTCGGCTTCGCCTTGGGCTTCGTGCTCGGGCGAGGTGTCCGTGCCGGTGGCTGGTGACGCCGGCGCTCGCTCTGGACTTGCTCCTGCGAGGCGTGTGCACGAGCCTGTGTTGACGGCCGTGCCACCCGCTGATCCTCTTCCCGAGCGCGGCTCCGACGCTCGGTGCCGGGTCGAGTCTGCCGCGGGGATGGATCGCCAGAGCGACGCCGGGCGGTGGGCCGACGCGGCTTGGGCTCTGGGCGCTGCCCAGACGGGGTCGCGGCCTCGGATGCGACGGCGGACGCTGGAGCTCGGCGGTGGGCCCTGCTCGCGCGCTCCCTGCTGGGATGCGGGGTCTCGGTCGCGCGGCAGCGCTCCTGATCCTGACGGGCACGCCGCGGCTGGTCCCGCTGCGCGCGATCACGCGACGCCTGGAGCCTGCGTTCCTCCTCCTCCGCTCGTGCCTGCTCTCGGCGCGCTGCTTCCTCGCGTCGTTCCTGCTCCAGAACCTCGGCCAGCGCAGCCTCCCGAGCGCGACGCCGGAGCTTCAGCGCCAGCGCCTCCTGGGCCACCGCCGCGAAGGCGTCGCGCAGGGCGTCGTCCAGATCGTCGTCACCACCATGGGCGTGGAGCTGCACCAGCGCCTCGAGGGCGATGGCGTCCTCAACGTCGAGCCCCTCCAGGTCCAGGTGTTCGTCGTCCTCGATCTCGTCCCACTCGTCGTGCTCGCTCATTGTGTTCTCCTCGTGGACGGTCCACGGCACGGGTTCCCACCCAGGGTGCGTCCGTGGACCAGCAGCCGGCCAGGAGAATCGCTGACCTTTCGCTTACCCGGGCACTTCCCGCGCTGACCGAGGCGTCTCCCTCGCTGACCGGCCACTTGGCCGCCGCTGACCGGTCTCCTCCCCGCACTGACCGGGCCCTCTTCGTCAAGTCAGAGATCTGTGGCCGCGAGGTTGCTGGAGCAAGCTCTCCTTACCCGCTTTCCCGCTGCTGACCGGTGCCGCGGGTCAGCGAAACCGATGGAAGGAGGCAGATCCCGGTGCCTACTCTCTGGTCATGGAGCCCCGCCCGTGACCACCACCACCGCCAACACCGAGCCGACCCCCGGCGCCACCGAGGCCACCCCCTCGAAGGGTGGTTCCGGGCGTCGTCGGCTCCCCAAGGTGGGCGAGCGGATCACCCACGAAGGCAGCCTCGCCCTGGCTCCCTGGGCCTCCTGCCTCAATCTGGCGGACCTCCAGGCTGCGCTCGATGCCTCCAGGCGAAGCGCTCCAGCGGAGAAATGGTGGGCAGTTAGTCGGCGTTATGTAAAATAGAACGGGATCAATTTCAAAAAGGAGCCTCTCATGCTCATCGGCGCCGCCTACCTCCGATGCTCCGA
>CAZHIK010000907.1:0-4074 GCA_964532635.1 uncultured Enterobacterales bacterium | reverse complement strand
ATCACCCGATCGTTGGGGTTGAAGAACACCAGGGTCATCGACGTGCTCGACACCGTGCCCGTGATGGTGGCTTGGACATCCACGGTCCGCACGGTCAAGGGCTCACGGCCCCCATCCACCGGGACCAGCAGCGCGGGAGGACGCTCCGGGAGCAGCCCTTCCAGCTCCAGCTCGGGGGGCACCAGCTCCACCGGCTGCAGGGGTGGCTGCGCCCCGGCGTCCTGGGCCACGCCTTGCTCCGGCAGGACGGCGTAGACCAGGCACAGCGCGAAGGTCAGCAGCGCGACGGGGAGGAGCTTGCGGGGTGACATGGCGACTCCGGGGCAGGGCTACTCGACGATTGGCGGGGTCCGAGCCCCGCATCGTAGCAGAGCAGACCCGACACCCGGCCCGGCGGTTCCCGCCTCGAGCTGTCCCCTACGGCAGTTCCTCGACAACCATCACCAGCTCCGGGTCTGGCACCAGGTTCCCCTGGGTGCCGTGACCCTCGAGCAGGGCCAGGGCCGTCCAGTCCACGCTGACGTCGCCGTCCACAGCCTCGAGGTCCAGCTGCACGGACACCCAGCACAGCTCGTCTTCCCAGAACGACGGGGGCGCCAGGGTCTCGACCGTGGGATCGCAGCTGGCCATCAGGCTCCAGGAGCCGGAGCCTTCCTCGGCGTCCAGGGCCAAGGCCTCCCCGCTCGAGGCGTCGGCGTAGGTCTCGATGGGCTCGGAGCCCTCCCAGCCCAGGGTGGCCCACAGGATCGGTTGCCCCGAGGCCGCGGAGGTCTGGGCGTCGATCCGCAGGCTGGTCTGGCCCTCGAGGGCGTCCTCGTTGGCCCCCACCCAGATGGTCCATGAGCGCACGCTCCCCTCCGGGACCACCACCGCCCCGAAGGACTCGCTGGCCTCCCGGCTCCAGTCCAGAGGGTCACAGGCGGAGGTGGTGAGCAGTGCGGCGGCGAAGAGTGCGCGGGAAGGCGACATGACGGGCTCCGAGGCGGGGGGCACCCTCTGCACAAGCAAGGGGCGTGCCGGCGGCCCGACCTCCTTGCAAGGCCCGTTTTCCAGGACACCGCCACCACGACCGGCGCAAAACCGTGATCCGGGTGTCAGCCCCGATGGCGCGCTATGGGCCTGAGGTCCCCCGAACCCGGCGACTGATCCGAGACCCGCCAGGAGAGCTGACATGAGCGATATCCCCACCGGACGCCTGCGCCGCCTCGGCCGCGTGGTGAGCCTCGGACCCCAGATCGGCGCCTCCATGCTCCTGGGCGAAGGCCGCCGCCGGGCCGCCGCCGACCGCATGATGCACACCCTGAGCGAGCTGAAGGGCGGCTCGATGAAGGTCGGGCAGATCATCGCCCAGGTGGCCGACGCGGGCCTACCCGACGAGCTGGCCGAGCGCCTCGGCGGGCTGTTCGACGAGGCCGAGACCATGCCCTGGGACAAGGTCCACCCCGTGCTCGAGGCCGAGCTTCCCGACCACCTCGACCAGCTCGAGGCCATCGAGCACGAGCCCTTCGCCGCGGCGTCCCTGGGCCAGGTCCACCGGGGTCAGCTTCACGACGGCACGGCCGTGGCGGTCAAGATCCAGTACCCCCACGTGGCCCGGGCCCTGGTGCAAGACATCGCCAACCTGCGCCAGCTCGCCAAGATGGGCACCGGCGGCGGCATGGTCATCGACGTAGCCGCCCAGGTCCAGGCCTTGAGCGACGCGCTGCTGTCCGAGCTGGACTACGGCCGCGAGCTGGAATCCCTCGAGGCCATGGACACCCTGCTCGCGCCCTGGCCGGAGCTGGTGGTCCCCTCCCCCACCCGGGCCCTCTGCTCCCAGCGCGTGCTCACCACCGCCTTCTTGGACGGTCCCACCCTGCACCACGCCTACGAAGCCGGCGCCCCGCCCCACGCCGAGGCCCTGGCCCACCTGCTGGTGCGCGCGGTCATGCTGCCCCTCCTGAAGGCAGGCCGCCTCAACGCCGATGCCCACCCCGGCAACTTCGTGGTGCTCCCGGGGCCCACCCTGGGCCTGCTGGACTTCGGCTGCGTGCGCGATGTGCCCCGCGACATGGTCGAGGGCCTGCGCGCCTTCATCCAAGGCGCCCTGGACGACCCGCGCTTCGACGCCGTCCCCTCCCTGCAGGCCATGGGCTTCGAGATCGACCCCGGCAGCCGCCGGGTCCACCGCATCGCCGACTACCTTCGGGACAGCATAGGCCCCCTGCTCACAGGCCCCCACGACTTCGCCGGTGACCACACCCTGTACGACCTGGGCATGTACAAGCAGCGCCACCCCCTGGACGCCCTGGCCGTGGGCGCCCCCTCCGCCCCCATGATCCACGTGTTCCGCGCGCTGCTCGGCCTGCTGCACGGCCTGCGCCACCTGGGCGCCACCACCAACCTGCGCCCCACGGTGGAGGCCCTGGTCGCCGAGGAGTGGACTGGCTGAGCCCGACTTGACGATGGGAACCGTCGGGGGTAATACTTCGATAGTTGTCTAATTGTGAGATCGGCGATGTCTTCCAGCAGCGACACCTCCCGCATGGCCAAGGTCATGAAGGCCCTGTCCAACAAGAACCGCCTCGAGCTGTTCCTCGAGATCGCACGGCAACAGCGCACCGAGTTCGAACACGACGGCTGCATGATCAGCGACATCATGGCCCTGTTCGACCTCTCGGCCCCCACCATCTCCCACCACCTCAAAGAGCTGTCCAACGCCGGCCTGATCACCACCGAGCGCCGTGGCCGCTTCGTGGTGGCCCGGGTCGAGCAGAGCACGGTCAGCGAGGTCGAGGCCCTGATGGCCCTGGTGCGAGGAGCCTGATTTTTTTTGCCGTCTCATTTCGAAAGTTGTCTAATTACACAATTTTACAAGAGGCAGAACATGACCCACCCCCTGACCCTCGACAGCCTCTCCCACCTGCGCTCCGACCAGCTCCTGCCGGGCCGAACCCACACCCTGCTCGACCTGGGCTGCAGCAGCGCCTGCCCCCGCAGCGCCCGCATCGTCTCCAGCATCGGCGATGTGGACGCCCGCGTCTGGGACACACTCACCGCCGGGCTCGGCCCCTACGCCCAGCGCGGCACGCTCGCCGCCTTCGAGCGACGCTCGAGCGAGCACAGCCAGCACCGCTACGTGGTGTTCTCGCGACAGGGACTCCCCACGGGCGTAGCGGCGCTGCGGCTGGACCGCTTCCACGGCCCCGCCCTCGAGGAACTGCTGCCCCCCGCGGCCCTCACCACCCTGCTCGGCCGCGCGCTGGGTCTGGGCGAAGGCCCCATCAGCGTCCCGGTCGCGCTGTGCTCTGTGGGCTTCGGCTGCGGCGGGATTGGCTTCCACTTCGTGGACGAGGTGGATCCCCGGGACGCCATGGGCCAGCTGAGCATGGCGCTGCGCCGCATTGCGGCCCAGGCTCCCCGCCGGCAACGGCCCCAGGGCCTTGTCATCGAGGAAGCCACAGAGCCCAGCGAGGGGCTCCGCGCAGCCCTGCGCGCCCACGGCTACGCCGCCCTGGACAGCAGCCCCCGCATGGTGCTGCAGCTCGATCCCGCCTGGCGGGACCTCGACGACTACCTCGGCGCGCTGAAGTCCAAGTTCCGCGTCAAGGCCAAGCGGGCCTACACCAAGTCCCGCGAGCTCGAGGTCCGACGCCTCGACGCGGACGAGCTCGATCGCTGCGCGGATGACCTGGCTGCCCTGCACGCCGGGGTGGTCTCCCGTGCGAGCTTCAGGGTGGGCTCCAGCGGAGTGTGCCTGGCGAGCCTGGTCCGCCAGCACGGCGATGCGGTGATCGTCCAGGGCTACTTCCTGGACGAGCGCCCGGTGGGATGGCTCTGCGCTGTGGTGAACGGCGACCGCCTGGACGCCCACAGCGTCGGCTTCGACGAGGGGCTGAACCGCCAGCTGTCCATCTATCCGCGGATGCTCTGCGACTTCCTGCAGCTGGCCCTCGAGCGCCGGCTGTCCCGCGTGGACTACGGCCGCACTGCCCAGGAGATCAAGAGCACCCTGGGCGCGGCCCCCGTCCCCCCCCGCAGCCACCTGCGGCTGCGCAGTGAGCTGCTCAGCCCCCTGCTGGGCCCGGCGATCCG
>CAZHIK010000906.1:0-4084 GCA_964532635.1 uncultured Enterobacterales bacterium | reverse complement strand
CGAGGCGATGCTGGCGGGTGGAGAGGCGATCGACGAGTGGTTCTACGAGGTGGTCTGGCGCGAGCGACCGTTGGCCGGTCGGATCCTGTCGGCCGAGTTTGTGGCCGAGCCGGCAGTGGTGGCCGAGGCGATGGGCCCGGAGGGGCCGACGGGGTCGATGGTCGCGCTGGAGGTGGCGGGCGGCGGAAGCGGGGCCGCGTCGTCGTCGAAGGAGAAGGTAGCCGAGGGGAGAGGGGCTCCAGCGGGGGGCCGCGGCGCGGCCGCGTCGGCCGACAGGGGGGCCGCGGTCATGCCCACGGTGGCGGCCGGTCCTGGCGCTCCTGCAGGAGGTCGCGGCGCGGCCGCCGCAGCGGGGATCGACACCTGCTCGCGCACGCCCTCTGGAGGTTCGTCGTCCCCGAAGCTCCAGTCCAGCGTCATGGCGCTGGTCTGCGGGACCCACGATTCCTCGCCCTGCATCACCTTGCGCAGGCTCTCGCAGCTGTCGATGCGCCGATCGCGGTCCACCGCGAGGGCCCCATTGATGGCCTGGATGAAGCGCTGGGGAAGGTCGGTGACCAGTTGGCTGGGCGGCTCGAAGC
Source organism: uncultured Enterobacterales bacterium (assembly GCA_964532635.1). Classification (GTDB taxonomy): domain Bacteria; phylum Myxococcota_A; class UBA796; order UBA796; family JAFGLY01; genus CALDOK01. The sequence continues at coordinate 3,503 of CAZHIK010000906.1, read as the reverse complement.
GGCCGGAGGCCACTGCATTGAAGACCTCGAGGGTGTCGCCGCCGCTGAAGGCGCGGCGGCCCACGACCAATTCGTAGAGGATGCAGCCCAGGGCGAAGACGTCGGTGCGGTGATCGACGTTCTTGGCGTCGCGCACCTGCTCGGGGGACATGTAGGACGGCGTGCCCATGGGCAGCCCGGAGCGCGTGGCCGAGGCGCTGGGGTCACCCAGCACCGCCTTGGCCAGGCCGAAGTCGGTGACCTTGGGCACCCAGTGATCCCCGTCGCGGGCCATCATCACGTTGCCGGGCTTGAGGTCCCGGTGGACGATGCCCAGGGCGTGGGCCTTTTCGACCCCGGCCAGCACGCCGAGGAAGATCTCTTCGGCCAGGGCCAGGTCGGGATTGTTGATCTGCAGCCATCCATCCATGGACGGCCCGTCGATACACTCCATCAGCAGGCCGGGGGCGCCGTCGACGTCGAGCACGTCGGTGACCGCGACCACGTTGGGGTGGCGCAGCTGGGCCTGGACCTTGCCTTCTTGCACCAGCCGCTTGCGGATCTGGGGGGAGGGGATGGTGAGCACCTTGAGGGCGTGCACCGTCTCGAGGGTGGTGTGCACCGCGCGATAGACCACTGCCATGCCGCCCCGACCGAGCACGCTCTGGATCTCGTAGCGCTCGATCCGGTCGCCGGGTGCGAACTCGCAGCTGGGATCCTGGGACACAGGGACTCCTCGCGGGCTGGGCGGCTAGAAGCGCACGCTGATGAAGGCGACGGTGCCCAAGCCTACGGCGACCACGCCGGCTCCTGCGGCCCCGAGGACCGAGGCGTTGGTCTTGCGCTGCAGGGCGTCGAGCTCGGCCACGCTGGTGACGTCGGGGTTGTCGGGATCGTCGTACTTGCTGCGCAGGGAGAAGGACAGCATGTACAGGCCGGCGGCCGCGGCGGCCGAGGCTCCGGCACCGGCGAGCAGGGGCACCGAGGGGCCCTTGCCCGGCAGGGCCACGGCGTTGGACAGGTCGGTCACGGGGGGCACGGTGGGATCGAGCCCGAGGGATTCCCAGGTGGGTACTTCGCCCCCTGGGGGCACCAGGCCCGTCCAGAGGAGCTGGCCTTCGGAAGAGCTGATCTGGACGATGGAGGGGCGTTCCTGGGGCTGTGAGCTGCTGCGGTTACCGTCGACCACGAACACCGCGGAGCCGGGCACCGACAGCTCGACCACCTCGCCGTCGCCCGCTTCCCGCGCCTGGTCGTACAAGCCGTCGATGGGGTTGCCCTCGGGGGCGACGCTGGAGGGGAGCGCGTAGGAGGGCTGGACGGCCAGGGAGGCACGGAACGAGGAGAGGGTGGCCTCCTGGTCCTTCTGGATGTAGGCCGCCAGGGCTTCCATGCGGTGGTAGGAGGCGGCGTCGGGCGGCGCGAGGGGCTCGCCCAGGCAGGGCAGCAGCTCGCGGGCCTGGGTGCTGAGCTTCTCGAAGGAATCGATGTCCATGGTGGCGAAGGCGCTGTGCGCGCCACCCACCGCGGACTGCAGCGCGGAGGCGCTGGCGGGCTCGGGGCACTCGGCGTGGGCGAGTGGCGCCAGGAGGAGGAGGGCGTGGACCATGGTATGGACTCCGTGCGTCGCTGGCTGGAGTAGTCTCGACTGGGAGGGTAGCATTCCGCGCCCGGCATTGGAAGCGTGCCGGCCCGGCCTGAGACCGCAGCTGGATGTCTCTGTATTCGCAGGAATCCATGCCAGACCGCGCTGGCGTGGAGGTTCCCGTGGTCCGCGTCTGTTTCGGTTTGCTCACCGCTGTTGGCCCCGGGTCAGGCGGCCTGAACCCCGCCAACATCGGAAGCTCCGCCCTTCCTCGCAAACATGGATGGATTCTGCTCGTCGGGAATCACCGCCCTCCCGCCTGCTCCAAGTACCCCAGCGCCTGCACGTGGGCCGGATGGCCCGGGTCCGGCGCCAGTAGCAGCACCCGCTCCCAGGCGGCGACGGCTTCCTGGGTGCGCAGCTCGCCGAAGTAGCGCTGGCCCGTGGCCAGCTGTTGCTCGATCTGCTGGGCCAGTTCGGCGTTGATGCGGTCGATGCGGCGCCCGCAGATCTCGCAGGCCGGGTCGAGCTGCAGGGCTTGCTGGTAGGCCACCCGGGCGTCGTGCAGCCGGCCCGATCGGTAGTCGATGTGGCCGCGCTCCACCAGCTCGGCGGAACCCATGCCCTCGGGCGGGTCGGGGACGTTGGGGGGAGGGGGCTCGAGGAGCGCAGTGGGGAGTTGGGGTTCGAGATCCACGGGATCGAAGTTCAGGCCCTGGAGCAGCGGGGTGAGCATGGGATCGCAGCCTGGAGGCTCGTCCCTAGAAGGGCCCTCGGACGCCCGCAGCGCGATGAGCGCCACGACACCCGCGCCCAGCACCACAGCGGCCAGAGGGATGGAGAGACCGAGGATGATCTTGAGGGTCGACATGCCGCACCGTCGGAAGGGTTCATTCCTTCAACGGGCGAGGGGGGGGAGCGTTCGAGCTTCGCAGTGGATCGTGCAGACTATGCCCCCTCGAAGTTGACAATACGGCGACTATGTCCCCGATATCTTGACACTGCGGGGGTCGGGGTGGAGCGTGGGGTCGATTCGAGGCGGGTTTTCGCGGAGCGTGTCCCGCTTCGGAGCTGTGGAGCAGGTCCGGTGTCAACATAGAGGAGGCTTGGTCGCTCTAATGTCAGCTTTCGGGGGGTATGGTCGCTGGCGACGGCTGCTCGGGTTCAGCGCGGACAGGGGGCCATGGAGAGGACGGTGCCGGGCTCGACCTGCTGCACCTTTTCGTTCGCGGTGACCAGCTTCCGTGCCCGGCCGGCGGGCTTCCAGGTCTCCGGTTCCCCGTAGCCGTCGTGCACGGTCAGGGCGCCTTCTTCGACGCGGACCCACCAGCAGCCGGCGTTGAAGCTGTGCTCGTCGCTGCTCTCGATCCTCTCCCAGGCCTCCCGCGCATCCAGCAGGCGCAGCTCCAGGTAGTCCATGGACTGGTGCAAGGCCCTCATCTCCAGGATGATCTCCTCGAGCTCTCGCGGGCGCAGCTCCGTATCTTCGGGACAGCGGCCGTCCTTGGCGGTCATGCAGTCCTCGTAGACCTCCAGGCGCTGCTGGCAGCGCTCGAGGGGCTCGCCGCGCCTGCCCCAGGCCAGGCCGGCGCAGAGCACGCAGGTCGCGGGCACCAGGGCGAGCAGCCAGGGAAGCCAGGACCTCATGGACAGCTCCCCCAGCGCAGGTTGACCTCCTCGAGGGCCAGAAGCGTCGGCGATGGGTTCTCGTCATCCAGGCCGGCGAGGCGCAGCAGGGGCTGGCTGGGGCCCAGGATGATGGCGTCGCGGTGGGTCAGGTCGCCTCCGTCGAGATGCTCCAGTACCCAGCAGCTCCCCTCTCCCAGCTCCAACGCCTCCCCGGCCGCCAGCTCCACCGTGCTCCAGGCCCCGCCCAGGGTCAGCAGCTCGGCGCTGAGCCGGGCGCTCGCCGCGGCCGGGCTGCCGTTCAACGTCGCCG
>CAZHIK010000905.1:0-4091 GCA_964532635.1 uncultured Enterobacterales bacterium | reverse complement strand
CTTTCGAAGAGACGAGGTTTCCCCTTGGCGAGATCCCCCCACAGAGCGTCCACGACCCTGCTGGCCACCGTCGTGCTACTGGCGCTGCCGGGACAGGCCAGTTCGGGTTCCGACAAGCAGCCCACCCGCTGTGTGGCGCGCTGGCAGGGCCCCGGCGAAGGTTGCTCTCTCAACGACGCTGTCAGCGCCGAGGCGCTGGGTGCCACCGAGCGCGCGGCCCACAAGCGCGCGCTGCAGAACCTGTCCATCGCCGCACAGGCGGCTCGGGTCCACAAGGCCGCCTCGCTGCCCCCCGGTGCCCGCTCCATGTTCCTCGAGGGCTCGCTGGCCTGTGGCGACGTCGATGAGACTGCCATCGTCACCTGCTTCCCGGAGCCCCACCTGCGCTCGGCCCGCTACTGCTGGCTCGAGATCGAGCTGGACCTCTGCCAGCAGTCCCAGGGCTTCCTGCTGGACTCCAGGGCCTGGACCCAGGGCGAGCAGGTCCGCGCCGAGATCTGTGGCGAGCCCCCCGCCGATCCCTTCGAGCCCGAACCCGTCGATGAGCGCCAGGCCGGCTGCTCCGCCGCCTGCTGGCAGCAGGGCAAGCTCAGCTGCGGAGCCTCGAAGAACTAGCTTCGTTCCTCGAGCACCAGCCTCATCATCATCAGGCCCTTGCCGGGACCGTACTCGAGCTCGCAGTCGCCCACAGCCACGAAGTCGAACTTGTTCTCGTACAGGTGTCGAGCGCGGGTGTTGTCGCAGTCGACGTGGACCACCACCGAGCGGAAGCCGTGCTGACGCAGGATGTGGAGCACCTGGTCCAGGAACCACGAGCCCAGGCCGAAGCCTCGCCAGCCGGAGCGGATGGCCTGGTTCACCAGGGCGACCTCGGAGGGATTGCCCCAGGTGCGCATGCACTGACAGGTGCCGATGATCAGGCCGTCAGCCTCGAGGAGGAACAGGCGCCCGTGGCGCATCATGCTGCCTGTGGAGACCCGGGTGATGGTGGGCTCGCTGTAGGTGTTCAGGTCGATGTTGATCGCGGCGCTGACCAGGCTGGGATCGTGCTCGGTGACCTCGCGGACGAAGAGGTTGTGCAGTGTGCTGCGATCGCCACGGACCAGGGAAAAGCGCTTCACGGTGGTAGGGCTCCGGCTGTGAGGTTCACGAAGGGTATGCGCTCAAGGGCGACGGGCAAGCAGAACCCTTGTCAAGGCCCGGGCCCAGCGCTACCCTTGCCCCCTCGAAGGAGCGCCCTGTGGCCATCCATCCCCTAGCGGTTGTCGATCCTATGGCCCGGCTTGCCGAGGATGTGGAGATCGGACCCTTCGCTGTGGTCGGACCCCACGTCGTGCTGGGCGAGGGTGTCGAGCTCATGCCCCACGCCGTGGTTCTCGGCCACACCGAGCTGGGCCGGGGATGCCGGGTCTTTCCCCACGCCGTGCTCGGCGGGGAACCCCAGGACCTCAAGTACGGGGGCAGCCCCACACGCCTGGTCATCGGGCGCGGCAACACCTTCCGCGAGGGCTGCACCGTCCACCGCGGCACCGACACCCCGGCGGGGGGGCGCGGAGAGACCCTCATCGGCGACGACAACCTGCTGATGGCCCAGAGCCATGTGGCGCACGACGTCGTGCTTGGAGATGGCTGCGTGTTGGCCAACTCGGCCGCCGTCGCCGGTCACTGCATCATCCGGAGCCACACCATCCTCGGTGGCCTGGTGGGCATCCACCAGCGTGCCCGGGTGGGGCGCCTGGCCTTCGTCGGCGCCGGCGCCATGGTCAGCCAGGATGTGCCCCCCTTCTGCATGGCCCAGGGTGACCGGGCCAAGCTGGTGGGGTTGAACCTGGTGGGACTCAGGCGCGCGGGTGTTTCCAGGGACCTCATCGCCTTGCTCAAGCAGGCCTGGCACCTGCTCGCCGATCGCAGCCGGACCCGGGCCCAGACCCTCGAGGCCATCCTGGCCCTCGGGCCCGAGGTGCCGGAGCTGCAGGAACTGGTGGGCTTCGCGCGGGCCTCGAAGCGTGGCTTGTGCCGCCATGGCCGGAGCGACGAGGGCGGCTCGCCATGAGCGCTCGGCTCGCCGGGGTGGTCATCGGCCTGGGCCACATGGGGGCCCATCACCTCCGGAAGCTCGCCTCCCGCAGCGACGTGCGGGTGCGTGCCGTGGACCCCCCCAAGGGACTGGACGGTCCCGTCGGCCAGCCTGACTTCGCCATCATCGCCGTGCCCACCCGGGCCCATCTCGAGGTGGCGCTGCCCCTGCTCGAAGCCGGCGTGCCCTGTCTGGTGGAAAAGCCCATCGCCACCAGCCTCGAGGAGGCCAGCCGCCTGGTGGCCTTCCCCCACTGCCTGCCCGGGCACATCGAGCGCTTCAATCCCGTCTTCCAGGTGTTGGCGGGTGCACATCCCCGCTACATCGAGGCGGAGCGCCTGGGACCTCCCAGCGGCCGGGCCGATGACGTGGATGTGGTGCTGGATCTGATGATCCACGACCTCGACCTGGTGCGCTGGCTGCTGCCCAGCCCTGTTCGGGACCTGCGGGCCGTGGGCCTGGCCCTGCCCCGGGGCAGCGACGGCCCCGCGCCAGGGCCCGACATCGCGAACCTGCGCCTGGAGACCCGCGACGGTCGCGTGGCCACCCTCAGCGCCAGCCGCATCTCACGCCGCAACAGCCGCAAGGTTCGTATCTTCACCGACCGCGACTACTGGAGCCTCGACCTCGGGCTCCGGCGCGCCGAGCGCGTGGCCTGGGCCGATGGCTCCCTCGAGGCCAAGCCCGTGCCCGTGCCGGCCATCGACGCCCTCGAGGCGGAGCACGCGGCCTTCCTGGCCCACGTTCGCGGCGAACAACCCTACCCCTTGAGCGCCCACGATGGTCTCGCAGCCCTCGAGCTGGCCCTGCAGGTCAACCGCAGCATGGCCAGGGGCGATGACTCGAACCCCCCCAAGGAGTGAGCATGTGTTTGGATCGCAAGGTCGTCATCGCGGGCGCTGTCCGCACCCCCATCGGAGCCGTCGGAGGTTCGCTGGCTGGCCTGCAGGCCGTCGATCTCGGTGAGCGCGCCGTCAAAGCGGTCCTGGCGCAGGCGGGGCTCGATCCCGCCCAGGTGCAGTACACCACCATGGGTTGGGTGGCCCAGGACCCACGCTCCACCAACATCGCCAAGATCGTGGCGGAGCGCGCTGGGGTGCCGGAGACCTCCCCCGGCACCACCCTGCACGAGAACTGCGCCAGCGGTGGCGCGGCCCTGCACGACGTGGCCCGCCGCATCCTCCTCGGGGAGATCGACCTGGGCATCGCCGGCGGTACCGAGAGCATGTCGAACGTGCCTCGCTACCTCTTCCAGGGCCGCGTCAAGAACCAGCTGTACGGCGACATGAAGCTCGAGGACGGCTTGATGGGCGCCCTGCTCGAGCGCGAGCTGAGCACCGGCCCGGAGCTGATGGGCCTGATGACCGAGCGCATCGTGGACCGCTACGAGCTGTCCCGTGAGGACCTCGACCGGGTGGCGTTCGACTCCCACAAGAACGCCGTGGGTGCCTGGGAGAGCGGCGCCTTCGACGGCTACGTGGTGCCGGTGGAGATCCCCCGCCGCCGCAAGGAACCCATCGTGGTCAGCCGCGACGAGGGCCCCAGGGACCTGCCCATGGAGTACTTCTCCGGTGCGCGGCCCTACTTCAAGCGAGACGGCGGCACCATCACCTCGCAGAACTCGTCGTCCATCAACGACGCAGCCGCGGCGGTGATCCTGACCACCCCGGAGAAGGCCGCGGCCCTGGGGCTCGAGGTGCTGGCGGAGCTTTCGAGCTTCCGGAACGTGGGCGTGGAGCGGGCCTACATGGGCGAGGGGGCGTTCAAGGTGATCCCCCCGCTGCTCGATCGTGCGGGCCTGCCCCTCGCTGAAGTGGACTTCTTCGAGATCAACGAGGCCTTCGCCGCAGTCGTGGCTGCAGCCTACGTCTTCCTACCGGAGCTCGACCGCGCCAAGGTCAACCAGTGGGGCAGCGGCATCTCCCTGGGCCACCCGGTGGGCTGCACCGGCGCCCGCCAGGTGGTCGACATGGTCCACCAGCTCCGTCGCCATGGAAAGACCTTCGGCGTCACC
>CAZHIK010000904.1:0-4094 GCA_964532635.1 uncultured Enterobacterales bacterium | reverse complement strand
GGGCGAGGCCGTGGAGATCCAGCGCGTCCAGGACCTGGAGGTCGCGCTCGAGGCGGTCGCCATCGACCGAGCCTTCATCGACGCCAAGCTGCGCCGGCTCGACGCACGCCTGGCCAGCCTCGACCCCGAGCGCGAGGACAGCGCCGAGCTGCGCCAGCGGATCCAGCGCGCGCTTTCACTCTCGGTGGGTGGGCGATACGACCAGGCCAACGAGGAGTTGAACCAGCTTGCCCAGACGCTCTAGCCCCCTCACCACCCTGCTCGCGGCGAGCCTGCCGGCGCTGGGCTGCGCTCACCGCAGCGTGGGCCCCGTCCCGGTGGTAGCGGTGTTGCCGGCCGATGTGCTGGGCACCCCCGAGGCGGAGGCCGAGGCTCTGCAGGGCGCCGTCATGGAGCGGCTCGAGCTGTCGGAGCAGAGCCAACCCGTAGCCCGGGAGCTGGTGGCACAGGCCCTGGCGGAGGTCGAGCCCAGCCCATCCGAGTGCCACGCTTCCGATCCCTGCCTCACCGAGATCGGCGCGCAGACCTCCGCTGATCTGGTGCTCTCACTGACGGTCGCCGGGCTCGGCGAGCTGCGGCTGGTGAGGAGCCGCCTGGTGGATGTAGAGTCCGGGCTCACCGTGCAGGATCTGCAGGAGCACGCCGACGGCGGCGTCACCAGCCTGGAGCAGTACGGCGCGGACCTGGTGGCTGAGCTGTTCCCGGCGGAGCCAGCGGTAGCGCTGCTGCGGCGCTGGTGGTTCTGGACGGCCCTCACCGGCGGGCTGGGCGCCTCGGCGGGCATCGCAGCCCTGGCGGCTCGGCCCAAGCCGGACGACACGGTGGTGCACCTGGGAGAGCTGTAGCCCCTACCCACAGAGCCCCGTGCTCTCGTCGCAGCTCGTGCCCGGCTCGAGGCAGGCCTCGTACACCCGACAGTCCTCGACGCAGTAGCCCAGCTCCGGATCGCAGGCATAGCCATCCCAGCAGCCGTCCGAGCAGTCGAGCACGGGCACACAGCCGGTGTTGTCCTCGTCGCAGGCGTAGCCGTCGGGGCACTCCTCACAAGGCTCGTAGCCCCAGGAGCCCGAGGTGCTCCAGAAGCTGCTGCGGAAGGGTTCCTCCTCCACGGTGGTGAGGTCCTGGTCGAAGCTCTCGCCAGCACTGCTGAAAATGTCCGGCCCCACCTGCACGCTGTATTCGCCGTCGTCGAGGGCTTGCTCGAAGGCGAAGGTGAGCACCGAGCGCGCCTCGTCCTGGCCCACCAGCGCGTCCTCTACCGCAAGCTCGCCAGGGACAGCGACGCCGTCGGGATCGAGCACCTGGCTGTTGGCCACGGCGCTGGCCTCGTCCACGGTGGTGGACAGCAGCACCGACACCGACAGCAGCTCCTCCGCGACCCCTCCATCCGGCGGCAGCACCAGCACGACCTGCGGGGGCCGTGCCCAGGAGCGGAGGTTGAAGGGCGCCCCCACCTTGACCACGTCTCCGGAGGGGCAGGTGGCCGCCACGCCGCCCAGCGCGAGGGCCTCGGTCGGCTCGAGGGATGACGACTCCTCGAAACCGTAGATCAGGAAGTCCAGCTCGCGGCCGGAGTTCTCGGCGAGGCCGATCTCGAGGATGGGCAGCTCGTCCCCACCGACCTGGGCCGTGAACAGAACCTCCAGCTCCCCGTCGCCGTCCAGATCGACGGCGGTGGAGCCATCCTCGCGGGCGCCGGCCTGGTCCACCCCCACCAGCCCGCCCTCGGCATCCACAGCCACCTGGATGGTGTCCAGCCGCACGAGCAGGGTCTCCAGCGGAGTGACGCTGGGATCGGGTGTGAGCACGATCTGGATGGCCTCGGAGGGGGTACACCCTACCGAGGCCAGCCCGAAGGCCGCGACGATGCGTTGAAGGTTCATTGGACCCCGGGATCCATCACGCGGCCCATGAACAGGATCGCGCCCGTGGGGTTGTCGCGCACCAGGTAGAGGAAGGGGCGATCGACGATCACCGGCTCGCCCGCGCTCCAGGACATCACGGCCGCCGTGGCCGCCACGGCCTGGGTGCCCTCCTCGTCCACCGACACCAGGGCCTGATGGATGACGTGGGAGATCCAGAGAGGACCAGTACCCCCGTTCATGCCGGAGAAGTCGGCCATGCCCGGCTCGAAAGCATCGACCATGCCCAGCTCCTGCAGCTGCTCCACAGCGTCGACCTTGGTCTCGGACGACCAGCGGGGCAGGCCCACGGTGACGGTGCCAAACTCCAGCTCGTCGGTGACCTGGCTCAGGAAGCTCGGACCCATGGCGGCCTCGATCTCCCGGTAGCGGCCCTGGTCGGGGACGATGACGAGCATGGCGATCTCATCTCCCTCGTATGGAAGCTCGACGGACAGGTATCCGTCGCCGTCAGCCCACGCGAACTCCTCGGTCTGGCACATCATGGGCACCGTGACCTCGGCGCCGTCCAGCAGCTGGAAGGCGTGGTCCTGGGTGGCCTCCACGGGGAAGGTGTGCTCCCAGGCTGCCGCGTAGGTGATGGCGTTGACCAGCACCAGCACGGTGTTGCTGTCGATGATGCCCTGCTCCAGCAGCTCGTCGATGTCGCCGTCCGTCTGCTCTTCGACCCAGGCGTTGATGGTCTGGCGGGAGCCCTCGGGATCCGAAGCGAAGTCCAGCAGCTGCAGGCCGGCGCCGTAGTGCATGGCGATGACGTCCAGGAAGGACTCGAGGAAGGGGTAGCCGGTCAGGCCCCACAGGGAGTTGATCAGGTCCAGGCGCAGGCCGTAGCCATCCTCGCCATCGCCGTCGCCCTCCCGGCTCTCCAGCTCGAGGCTGAGGGCGTTCAGCGCGGGATGGTGCAGCTCCTGAGGCAGGTCGTAGTGCAGCACCTCGGCCATCTGGGCTTCGGTGTCCCCACGGGCTCCGGCCCAGGTCATGGACAGGGCGGTGGTCAGGCTCAGGGGCGAGAAGAAGATGCTCTCGTCCTCGGGTGTGGCGTCGCTCAGCTGGTGGAACAGGTCGAAGGCGAAGGCGTTGATGCCCTCGGCCACCAGGTCCTGGTCCTCCTGGGTGGTGACGGGATCGAGCTCCCGGGCGACGTCGGAGCGCAGGGTCTCGAAGGTCTCGTCCGGAGCGGCGGTGTCGGCCGGGACCCACTCGGGCTCACCGCAGGCCGCGAGGAGCAGGATGGGCAGGATGGAGGGGATGCGCTTGGTCATGGGGGGTTCCTTTGCCGTACGGGGCTCGTGGGGACACCCCCCGAAGAAGCACGACCCGTGCCAGCTCGAACCCACCGAAAACGCACCTTCCATCGTCCACCGCGTCACATGGATGTGACGCTCTGCACGCCGGACCGTCACAACGATGTGACGCAGGGCCCGCTCAGGGTGCGACCACCAGCGCCCGCACCGCTCCGGCCAGCGCCGTGCCCTGGGCGTACAGCGCCTCGCCGGCGGCGAAGGCGGCCTGTTCCTCTGGCGTCTCCACCTGGCGCAAGAGGATCTCCCGCCGCGGCGGCTCGGCCCCCTGGTGGTCGTGGATGAGCTTCACCGGGCGGCCCTCTGCGAAGTAGACCCGCAGCTCGTCCACCGGGGTGAGATCGAGCCAGCTCACCCCGCTGATGTCGGTACCGGTGGTGTGGGCGAAGACCAACGCTCCGGTCGTGTCGTACTGGAAGGTGGCGCTGGCGGGGCCCACCGCAGGCAGCACCTTGCGCTGCACGATGCGCCACAGCTCGAGGCGCTCGGCGTAGGGATCCGCCTCGACGTCGGCTTCGGCGACCCCCTGGTACCAGACCTCCACGGTGGTGGGGTTCTGGCCTGCGCGGATCTCGAAGCTGGCGTGCTCGAGGCTCCCGGCCACCTGGGCCGCCTCGGTGCGCTCCCAGGCGGTGCGGGCTGCCACCACGGCACCTTCGATGGTGACGCCGCTGGCGCTGGCCAGGGGGAGGAGCGAGAGGAAGAGGAGGGCAAGGTGGGTCATCGGGGAGCCTCCTTGGGCGAATATCGCCTGGGACCGGGATCAGGAAGGGCCGCAGGGAAACTCGGGCCAGGTCTCGCTGTTGTCGTCCTCGTCGCACTCCTCGATGCGGCCAGCGCCCCCGGCGTCCTCGTCGACGGTCACCACGGG
>CAZHIK010000903.1:2430-4103 GCA_964532635.1 uncultured Enterobacterales bacterium | reverse complement strand
CGCCAGCTATGGCTTCGAGGGGGGGATGTCAACGAAAAAACCTGTCATCTCGAGGCCTTGACCCCCGCGTGCCCCCCGGGAGCAGACCACAGAGGGTGGTATCGTCGGAGGGCCCCGAGCCGAGACACCGTGCGCCTGCCCATCACCATCGCAGCAACCTGGCTGACCCTGGCCTCTGCGGCCAAGGCCCATGACACCGTGGAAGCCGGTGTGGCTCAGTTCCGGGCGCACAGAGCGGCCGAGGCCGTGGAGACGCTCCACGCCCTGGCCGAGGATCGGGATCTGGAGCCAGCCGACCGTTCCCGAGCCCGCTACTACCTGGCCCGCAGCTTGCGCGAGCTGGGGCTGCTGCACTCCGCAGAGCTTGCGCTGCTGACCGTGATGGAGAGCGGGCCCGAAGACCCCTACTTCCGCTATGCCATCCCGGGCCTGTTGGACATCGCCCACCAGACCGGAGATCCCGAGCCCATGTTGGGGGTGGTCGACCTGATCACCGTCGAGGAGCAACCTCCTCGGGCCCAGCCCACCCTGCACTACCTGCAGGGACTCGCAGCCTGGCAGCGCAACCACAGCGTTCGGGCCAACAAGCTGCTCGGTCTGGTCCCCGACAGCGGCGACCTCTATCCCCGGGCTCGCTACCTCCAGGGCTTGATCCTGCTCGAGCACGGCAAGCAGAAGTCCGCGACCGGCGCATTCCAAGACGTCGTGCGGGCCAGCACGGAGGGAGACAGACGAGAGCGAGAGCAGCTGGCGGAGCTGCAGGCCAAGGCCACCCTTCAGCTGGGTCGTCTGTATGACGACCTCGGAGATCGCGACCAGGCAGAGAGCTTCTACGCCCAGGTAGAGCGCGGCAGCCGATCCTGGCCGGAGGCGCTCGAGGCCATGGCCCGCATCGACCTGGCCCAGGGCGAGCCCAGCTCGGCCTTGAAGCGCTCCGCCGCCGCGTCATGGCAGACCATCCCGGCGTCGGCGCCACGAGCCGACGCCGTACCCAGGGTCGCGGAGATCCTGCACGCCCAGGCCTTGCGCACCCTGTGCCGCCCTGCCGAGGCCAAGGCCGCGCTTGACGGCTTCGAAGCTCGCGCCATGCCCGCGTGGACCCAGCTCGCCGCCGCTACCACCGCGCATCGCGACGAGGACGGGGCCTGGAGGGATCCGGGAGATGCGTGGGAGGCCTGGGTGGACGGTGTGGATGGTGGTGCGCCACGGATGGAACGGAGCATCGTCCAGGCGATGGTGGACCGCGGCGACTTGATCGCGCCCGTGCTTCAGCTGTCCAGGCTCCAGGACGAACGGTCCAGGCTGGAGATGCAGCTGGGAACCGGCCGGGACCAGCTGGCCCGGGATCTCGCCGGGAAGCTGGAGGATCAGGCCACACGCACGCGCACCGATGCAGGCGTCGATCTGCTCGAGGCCATGGCCTCTCTCGAAGCCGAGCTGAGCACACTGCTGCAGCTGGCCGAGGCCGAACGCGCGGTCCTGGCCGAAGACGCCCCATGCGAGTCCCACACCCCCGGTCCCCAGGGCCCCGACCCCGATGCCTGGGGCTCGGACGCTGCAGAAGACGAGACCACCTGGACGTGGCCCTTCACGGGGGAGATCTGGGCGGACGAGCTCTGACGCGCGGGGAGGAGCGAGCCCGCCCACTCAACGGCATGAGTCGCGTCCGACGA
>CAZHIK010000903.1:0-2330 GCA_964532635.1 uncultured Enterobacterales bacterium | reverse complement strand
CCGCCAGACGGACGTCCAAGCCCACTCAACGGCATGAGTCGCGTCCGACGACCGCCAGACGGACGTCCAAGCCCACTCAACGGCATGAGTCGCGTCCGACGACCGCGCAGCGGACGTCCAGGCCCACTCACCGGCATGAGTCGCCGCTGAGGTCCGGCTGGCCCCGCCCGCCCACGGAACCGCTCCGTCAAGAGAATGTCAGAGGGCCCGGGCCGCCGCGTGGAGCGGCGTGCCGCCACCACGACTCCGAACCGCGTCCGGCCCGCCTTCGTCCGCCCAGTTCCGCACCTGGCGGGCGGCGTCGAGACGCCCCGGGCGCGCGGTGGCACACCGCTCCATGCGGCCCCCAAAGAGCCGCCACCACCAGGGAGACCTCATGAACCCCGTCCGCCCGTTCGTCACTGCCGCTCTGCTGGGACTGTTCCCGGCTGGAGCCGCCCACGCCCTGTCCTGCGAAGAGATCGTCGCCATGGTCGATGTGAGCGTACCTATCCACATCATCGTCCAGACCATCGACGACTCGGGCGGCCTGTACGACGCCGAGGACATCGCCTGCCTCGAGCACGCCGAGGTACCCGAGCCGGTGCTGGCCGCCGCTCGTGCCCTGCTGCCCCAGGAAGGCGCTACCAACATCGACCCAGGCCCCCCCGTGCTCGAGTCCAGCCTGGAACCCGTGCGCCTGGGTGAGGGTCGCACCGGCCGCCGCGGCGAGCCCCAGCAAGACGGCCGCACGCCGGAGGACATCGAGCACGCCATCAAGCTGGTGCGGGCCAACAAGCCCCTGGGCGCGAGCCTGATGCTGGCCGACCTGCTCGAGGAGGACCGCCACCCCGATCGCCAGGCGCAGCTGCACTACTACCTGGCGCGCGCCCTCCAAGACCTCGAGCTGACCCACGCTGCTCAGCACCACTACCTGGAGGCGCTGAAGCGAGGCCCCTCCAATCCATGGTTCGACCACGCCTTGGTGCGGCTGGTACGCATCGCCGAGCAAACGGGCGACAACAGCGATCTGGCCCGCGTGGTCGCCAAGCTGGCCCCCGACCACTGGCCCCGCCGCGTACAGCCCATCCTGGCCTACCTCCAGGGGGTCCGGTACCTCGAGCAGGACGAGCTGAGCCGCGCACGCCAAGCCCTTGGGCACGTGCCCACCCACAGCCCCCACGGCCTGCAGGCCCGCTACCTCGAGGGCATCATCCACAACAAGCAGGGGCGCTACAAGAGCGCGGTGCGGGCCTTCCAAGAAGTCATCACCACCGAGGTCGAGGCCGGCAGCCGCGACGAAGCCGTGCGGCAGCGAGACCTGAAGAACCTGGCGCTGGTGGACGTGGCCCGCATCCACTACGGCCTCGAGATCTTCGACCGCGCCGAGGAGTTGTACGCCGAGGTGGAGCCCGAGAGCCGCTACTGGCCCACCGCCCGCATGGAGATGGCCTGGGCCCAGTTCATGCAGAACGACACCTCGGGCTCCCTAGGGCAGATCCTCACCGTGCGCAGCCCCTACTACGAGCGGGAGCCCTTCCTGCCCGAGGCGGATGTGCTGCGGGCGCTGAACCACTTCACCCTCTGCGAGTACGACGAGGTGGATCGGCTGATGGTGGACTTCGAGGCACGGGTCCGGCCCCAGCACGAGGAGCTGCGGGCCTTTGCCCGGCGCTACGCGAGCACCGAGGGACGACAGCTCGCCGACGAAGCCTGGGCCACCTACTTCGAGGCCTGGCCCTCGGACTCGGCTCTCGGTCGGGAGATCTTCTCCCACATGCTTCGCAACCGGGATCTGGCCGCCCAGGCCCTGCGGCTCGAGAGCCTCGAGCACGAGCTGGAGCTGATCGGCGCCCAGAAGGCCCGCTGGACCGACAGCATGGAACCCCGGCTGCGCCCGGTCCTCGAGGCCGAGCGACAGCGCACCCGGCGCCGGGCCGGACTGCTGCTGCTGGCGGAATCAGCCCACCTGACCGCCCAGCTGGGCGACCTGCTCGCCCAGGCGGAGATCATCCGCTTCGAGGCCACCGACGCGACGCGGATCGTGGCGCAGGACATGGTCCATCGAGGGGTGGAGATCGCGTATGTGATCGAGGTCGAGGGAAACTACGCGACAAATCCGGATGAGATCTATTGGCCGTTCAATGGTGAGTTCTGGGCCGACGAGCTGGGCAGCTACGTGTACGCGGGCGAGAGCCTCTGTCGGTAGGTGCTGGCATCGTCGCGCTGCTGCTCAGGGCTCCGGTTCCTGGTCGCGGCCGATAGGCATTGTTGAAGAATGGCACCCGGCCTTCTCCCCCACGCTCCTGCCAGCCCTCGGGTAGCAACGCCTCTCTCCGCGTGCTCGTCGT
>CAZHIK010000902.1:0-4108 GCA_964532635.1 uncultured Enterobacterales bacterium | reverse complement strand
CCCCACCGCCGACTAGCGCGAGTAGACCGTCGGCGTCGACAGCCACACGCCGTCGTCCTCGATCACCGCCAGGCGGGCGTAGCGGCGTCGTGGCACCGCCGAGCGCACGTCCATCATGTCGATCTTGCGTTCCTTGGGCAGCTGCAGCAGCAGGCGCCCGTCCTGGACCCGGCTCGGCGACAGGTCCACCACCTCCATGCCCCGGCGGGCCACCTTCGCCAGGGGCACCACCCGGGGGGTGATGGCCAGGATGACGCCGTTGAACTCATCGCGGGCCATGATCAGCTTCACGGGGCTGTCGGCCCAGGAGACCGGGATGTCCTCGATGCGGTACACCACGCCGGGCGCGAGTTCGAGGGCCCCGGCGGCGTCGGCCGATGCGGGCACCAGGGGAGCCTCGGCCAGCGCTGGAGGAGCCTCGAGGTCCAGCCACACCATGGCCTGCTCGCCTGCGGTCAGGGACGGGGCCAGGTCCGGGGCGCAGCGTGGGTCGGCCATGTCGATCTCCTCGCACATGGCATCGCGGATCTGGGCGAGGGGTCCCACGTAGGTCATCGTGCCGGCGGCCACCTCGTGGACCAGCGCGGCGTGGGAGGGCTCGAAGGCCAGCACCGAGGGGGTGCGCGCTTGATCCGCAGCCTGCTCCCACATGGTGCGCCACAGCACGGGGTGGGCCTTGTCCCAGTCGACGCTGGGCAGCGGTCGCAGGGCGTAGCGGTGGCGCTCCCAGTCCAGGTAGGTGGGGTCCTCGTCGAAGCGCATCTCGGTGCCTTCGGGCATGATCACTTCGTAGTCGTCCGGCACCGAGTTGAAGACCCGGGTGTCCTTGGGCGCCTGCCAGCCGTGGACCAGGGGAACGAGGATCAGCGGGGTCAGTACGCCGGCCCCCAGCCACCCGGCTCGCCACCACCAGGGCCGCTCGCGGTCCACCACGGCCACGGCCCCCGCGGCCATGAACACCACCAGGGGGGCCAGCACGGTGGCCATGATCCCCATCTTGTTGGCCTCGGTCCAGTTGGACTGCAGCATCAGGGACAGCATCAGCGGGGTGAACCAGCCCACCAGCAGCCAGGTCACCAGCCGATCCCGGCGGTGCAGCCAGGCCAGCCCGGCCGGGATCAGGCCGATGCCCACCAGGCCGAAGCGCCGCACCAGGTCCAGGGGGATCAGGGCGAGGGTGGGGAAGGGAGTGTACGGCGAGCGCAGGGCCTCGGGCACGAAGGGCCAGTTGAGCAGCACCCGCAGGTAGAAGATGTGGCCGAAGAAGTTGTGGGGAGCCGGTGCGCGCGGCGCCGCCGCCTCGAAGAGTTCGCCCACGGTCACGTACCTGACGATGTGGATCGCGATGTAGGGGCTGCCGAAGATCAGGGCCCCCAGCAGGAAGGCTCCCAGGGTGCGCCAGGGCCGCTCCCCCCGGCGCCACAGCAGCAGCAGCACCAGGGGCAGGCACACCAGCCCCACGTGCCGGATCCCCAGGAACAGGCTCACCGCCACACCGGCCGCGAAGGGGGCTTGGCCCTTGCGCAGCAGCAGCACCAGGGCCAGGGTGCCGAACATCGACGCCAGGAAGTTTGGATCGATGATGCTGGTCTCGAGGGCGAAGGGGCTGAAGGTCAGCACCAGCGCCACGGCCCAGGCCGCCCAGCGGCGTTCGAGCAGGGCCATGCCCAGGGCGTAGCCCAGGCCGGGCAGCAACAGCCCCTGCAGGGCGTAGCAGACCCGGTAGCCGAAGACCTCGAACAGCCCCACCAGCGGGGGGATGAGCATCCCGGGTCCCATCCGAAGACCACCGTAGTAGGTGATGAATGGATTTCTACCTTGCGATAGATACTTCAGCTCGCCGAAGAAGTAGGGGTTGAAGTTGTCGATGGTGGTGCGCGCGTCTGGCCACAGGTGGTCCATGAAGGGCCAGGTGACCTGGGACGCCGCCCGGATGATGCAGCTGTCCTCTTCGAAGGTGTCGAAGTCGAAGTAGACGATGAAGAACAGGGCGGCCGCGAGGGTGAGGACCGCCATCGCCCAGCGGCCTGGCTCCGTGGGCGGCAGGGTCGGCCGAGGCAGGCAGCCCTTGCGCCAACAGACGGCGGCCAGGATCCCGGACACCACCAAGCTGGTGACCACCACGATGGGCCGGTTCATGTACACCGGGCCGAACAGCCCCCCCAGCCCGGTGGCCACCAGGGCCGGCACGTTGACCAGCACCAGGCCCAGGCCCATGGCGACGGCGAAGTTGCCGTGGCGGTGGGGCTTGGGGACCAGTAGCTCGAGCGCCAGCCGGCCTGGCAGCCAGTAGACCAAGGCCAGCAGGACAGCGACGATGAGCAGGGCTGGGATCATGGGCTGGGGGTGTCCTGGATCTCCAGGGTGAGTCCCCGGACGGTCACGCGCTCGCCACAGGTGGTCGGGAGCAGGCGCAGGCGCGGAGCGCCCTCGAGTCTGCAGGCCTCGCCGCTCGCCCCGCGCCATCGCCCGCTGGGCGCATCCAGGGCCAGCAGGTCGCAGCTGTCGATGGTGGCGTGGATGCAGGTGGCTTCGACGGGGGGATCGATCTGCAGGTCCACCACCAGCGCTCCCTCGACGGGGGCGTCCAGTGGAAGCTCCAGCCGTAGTCCTGGGCTCATGGGCGCCAGATCGGCCCCTCGTTCGCCGAGGAGCCTCCCCCACACAGTGGGCGTCGCGCTCTGCTCGGCGTCCCGGGAGCCATGCTCGGAGAGCATGGAACCCGCGGGCAGATCGGAGATCGAGGGCACGTTGGCCCAGTACAGGGTGGGGAGGCTGTAGCGGAAGACCGAGGTGCTGTCATCGAGCACGATGGGCTGCCCGGGCGCCAGGGTCAGGCGGGGGCGCTCGCGCTGCATGAGCACCAGGTCCAGGCTGGCCAGTGGCCAGCGCTCGATCTCCTCGAAGTGTTGCTGCAGCCAGGCCTGACGCCAGCCGCTGATGCGGTCGTGGTCGAGCTTGGGGCGGCCGAAGCGGGTCTCCCGGTAGGCGAAGACCCAGATGCGCTCGGTGTGGAAGCGCTGCAGGGCGCGCTCGAGGGGCACCTGCAGGCTCTCCTGGACCGTGCCCATCCAGCGGGTCTTGCCGGCCTGGCCCTCGGTCAGCTGGTAGACCGGCACGGTCCCCGGGCTGCGGCCCCCGAGCACCTCGTACTGGACCAGGTCGTGGTGTGGCAGACCGGGGGTGACCACCAGGGCGTCACCGTCCTGTGCCTGGCTCTGCACGATGGCCACCGCGCCCTTGGTGTCGGGTCGGCCGGGGTCGTCGAACAGCGCGGCCGTGGTGTGCAGGCTCAGGCCGATCGGGGCCACGGCCAGCAGGCCCGCGCCGATGGCCAGCGCCCGCCCAGGCCCGCCGCCGACGAAGGACCGGTGCGCCCAGCGCAGCAGCAGGACGGTGCCGATGCCCTGTAGCGGCGCGAGCAGGGCCAGCACGCCGGTGGTGAAGTGGGCTGTGTGCCAGTTGGCGTGCCCGGCTTCGGCGGCGAACACCCAGTGGGCCACTAGATAGACCAGCAGGAAACTCCCGGCGGGAACGCCCAGCAGCGCGGCGGCCAGGGGCAGGCGGCGGATCAGCCGCCACAGCCCCAGCAGCACCACGGCGGCGGCCAGGGGGGTCAGCCAGACCAGCTCCGCGGGCAGGCCCGCCAGCATGCGCCCCGTCTCCCCGAGGGTGCCCCCCGGCAGGATGCTCTGGAAGCTGAACAGCCGCACCATCAGGCCCTGGCCGTGGTCGATGCGGCGCGCGCCCATCATCAGGGCGGTAGCCACGGGAAGGGTCGCGGCTACCACCAGCGCGGCTCCCCGGACCAGCCGGGCGGCCACGACGCGGTCCGTGTCGGAGCTGCGCGGCCACAGCAGCAGCAGCAGCAGGAAGAACAGCTCTCCGGCGAAGAACGCCACGTGGAGGATGTGCAGGTAGAAGCCCAGCACGGACACCAGCACCCACAGGTACACCCAGCGCCGCTCGCGGCCGAGCACCGCGCGGGTCAGCACAAGGGCCGACAGGGAGACCCCCAGCAGGTGGGGGCCGTGGGGCGACAGCGAAGCGCCGAAGTGGGCGGCCAGGGGAGAGCAGGCCAGCACCAGGCTGGCCAGCAGCCCCGCCT
>CAZHIK010000901.1:0-4109 GCA_964532635.1 uncultured Enterobacterales bacterium | reverse complement strand
CTTTGTTACGGCATCCACCACATGCTCAACCTGGTCACTGGGCCCCCGGGTCACGGCGCCGCGGTGCTGATCCGCGCGGGGGAGCCCATGGAGGGGCTCGAGATCGTCCGCGCTCGACGCGGCGGCAAGCAAGGGCCGGTGCTGCTCACCGGGCCGGGCAAGCTCGCCGCGGCCCTGGACCTGGACCGCAGCTTCGATCACCACGCGCTGTGCGAGCCGGGAGGGCTCGAGCTACTCCCAGGCACGCCCCCGCCACGCCTGGCCTTCGGGCCCCGGGTGGGCATCGACTATGCTGAGCCGGAGCACGTGAAGGCTCCCTGGCGAGTGGCCGATGCCGACAGCCGCTGGGTGAGCCACCGCAGCCGCCTCCACAGGAACGAGCCATGACCCTCCGCACACCGGCCCTGGCCACCACCCTGGCTCTCGCTCCCCTGGTGACGAGCTGTAGCTGCGAGGAGGAGCCCACCGCCCTCCCGCCGGCCATCGTGCTCGTCACTATCGACACCTGGCGCGCCGATCACCTCGACCACGTGCTCACCCCCAACATCCACGCCCTGGCCGAGCAAGGCTGGCGCTTCGACAACGCCTTCACCCCCATCGGCCTCACCTCGCCGGCCCACGCCAGCCTGCTCACCGGCCTGGCCCCGGCGCGCCACGGCATGCGCGCCAACAACCACCACGGCAGCACCATGTCCTGGAGCATCGAGACCCTGGCGGAGCACCTGCGCAAGCAGGGCTGGCACACCGCGGCCTTCGTCAGCGCGTACCCGGCCGGGCCCGAGGGCGGGCTGGAACAAGGCTTCCAGGTCTTCGACGGCCCCGACGCCAGCGAGAGGCCGGGCGATGTTGCGGTGGACAAAGCGGTGGGCTGGATGGACACGGTCTTCGACAGTGAGCCCCTGTTCGTCTGGGTCCACCTCTTCGAGCCCCACGGGCCCTACGAGCCCCCCGAGGAGGACGCCCGCGCCGTGGGCGCCAGCAGCGGAGAGCGCGACCTCTACGCCGCCGAGGTCCACGCCGCCGACCGCATGTTGGGTCCCCTGCTCGAGGCCGCCCAGGCGCGGGGCGCCACCGTCGCGGTCACCAGCGACCACGGAGAGGTGCTGGACGAAGAGGTCTGCTCCTGGCAGCACGAGCGGAGCATCCACGAGGCGGTGCTTCGGGTGCCCCTGATCATCGCCGGTCCCGGCGTGACAAAGCCCGCCGAGCGCGAGGAGTGGGTGGGCCTCATCGACGTGGCCCCCACCCTGCTGGCCCTCACGGGGATGCCCCCGCTGCCCGAGATCGACGGTGAGCACCTGCTCGAGCTCGGGTTGGGTCGCTCCTCGTGGCTGGCGGAGAGCGGCATGTGCGAGCCCGACTGCGCCCCAGGCTGTGAGCCCGTTGGGCTCGGAGGCCGGGATCGCGTGCTGCTCGCAGACGGCTGGCGCATCGTGGACCGCCCGGGACGGGGAAACTGGGCCGAGGGGGCAGGCGCACCATTCCCCGACGAGTGGCGGGGACTCTTCGCACCCTTGCCTCGCTTCGTGCCCCCGAAGCCCCCCGAGGATCCGGAGGCTGCCGAAGCCGCCGAGGCGCTGGGCTACCAGGAGCCCACGGCGCCCGCTAGCCCTGGTCCAGCGGCTCCATGAGCACCGCCTGTAGGGCGCGAGCCAGCTCGTCCACCCTGTAGGGCTTGCCCATCACCCCACGGAAGCCCCAGGAGCGGTGATCGGCCATCACCGGATCGTCGGAGTAGCCCGAAGACACGATGCAGCGCGCGTCGGGGTCCATGGACAGCAGCCACTGCACGGCCTCCTGGCCCCCCATGCCCCCCGGGATGGTCAGGTCCATCAGCACCACGTCGAAGGGCCGACCGGCCTCGGCCTCGCGGCTGTACAGCTCCACGGCAGCGGCGCCATCGGCCACAGCCTCGGGCTCGTAGCCCAGGTGTCGCAGCATGGCGGATGCCACATCCCGCACCATGGCCTCGTCGTCCACGATCAGCACCCGTCCAGTGCCAGGGACAGCCTCGTGGATGACGTCGCTGCGCTCTTCGATGTCCTGGGCTGCGGCGGGCAGGTAGACGTAGAAGGTGGAGCCCCCGCCGGCCTCCGACTCCACCACCAGCGCACCCTGGTGCCGATTGACGATCGAGTAGCAGACCGACAGCCCCAACCCGCTGCCGTGCTCCTTGGTGGTGTAGTAGGGCTCGAAGATGCGGCTCAGCTGCTCGCTGTCGATGCCCACCCCGTGGTCCTCGACCGAGATGCGCACATAGCGACCCTCAACCAGGGAGTGGTCGTTGCCCGGACCCATCACACGATTGGTGACCCGCACCCGCACGGTGCCCCCATCGGGCATGGCCTCCTCGGCGTTGAGCACCAGGTTCTGGAGCACCCGACCGATCTGGGCGCCGTCCACCTCCACCGCCCACAGGTCGTCGGGTAGATCGAGCTGCCGCCCGACATCGGAGCCAGCCAGCGCGAAGGCCACCGACTCCTCCACCAGCTTGGCGATGGAGGTGGGCCGCAGGACGGGTGAGCCGCCCCGGGCGAAGGTGAGCAGCTGCTGCGTGAGGCCCTTGGCGCGCTCGAGAGCACGCTCAGCCTCGATGAGGAAGTCCCTGGCAGGCTCACGCTCGGAGAGCTGCCTCTGGGCCAGGGAGACGTTGCCGATCACGCCGGTGAGGATGTTGTTGAAGTCATGGGCGATGCCCCCAGCCAGCACACCCAAGGCCTCGAGCTTCTGGCTGCGCAGGGTGTGGTCCTCCATGCGCCGCTGGGCCGTCTCGTCACGGAAGACCAGCACCACTCCGATGATCTGGTCGTCGGCGGCGCGAATGGGAGCCGCCAGCTCGTCGAGCAGACGCTCGGAGCCGTCGGGGCGCACCAGGGTGGAGGCTCCCCACGGGTTGACGGCTTCACCAGTGCTGACCACCAGCTGCACCAGGTCTGGCCGCAGCTCCCCCTCGCCCTCGGTCCGGACGGCGTAGACCTCCGCCAGCAACCGCCCCTCGGCGTCGGGCCAGGCCCAGCCGGTGAGGCGCTCGGCCTCGGGGTTCATCAGGGTGATGCGGCCGGCGGCGTCGGTGGCGATCACTCCATCGGCGATGGACTCGAGGGTGGTGAGCAGCTGCTCCTTCTCCTCGAACAGCGCGGCGCTGGCCCGCTTGGCCGCGGTGATGTCGCGGGCGATGCCCTCCATGGCCACCACTCGGCCGCTGCGGTCGCGCACCAAGCGTTGGGCCTGGAGTATCCAGCGGTCCTCCCCGCGGGGGTCGGACAGCCGGTACTCGAGGGAGGCGGGAGCGCGGCCGGCACAGATGCCCTCCCACATCAGGTCGAACTGCTCCTGGTCGGACTCATCCAACAGCTCACGGATGAGCAGCGGATGCTCCAGGAAGCGGCCGATGGGCACCCCGAACAAGCGCTCGGCGCCCGGGGCCACCTGGGTGAAGATGCCGTCGGGCACGGTGACGCGGAAGAAGACATCCCCCAACTCGTCCTGCAGGTCCAGCAGGCGGGCCAGGCGTGCCTCCAGCTCCCGCACCTGCGCCTGGGCCTGCTCGAGGGCGGCTTCCAGCTTCGGGCTGGTGGTTTCGTTGGGCACGGCGGGCTCCGAGCGGGCCCGAAGGCTCCGCTCCTTCCGAGGGTGCTACGAGGGCCGCGGCCGAGTCAACTCGCGCTGGGGGTACGAGCCATGATCACAAGCTCGTCTACCTTTCCGCGCTTGCCCCCCGCCGAATTGATGGCGCGAGCGACCGGCACCACGCGCAGCTCGAAGAAGGCCTCGTCGTACAGCTCGCGGACCTTGGGGGTGTCGTGGTTGGATAGCAGCACCCGCACCCTCCGCTCAGCGAGCTCGAGCGCCGCGTCGCGTAGCCGGATCTGCTCCTCGAAGCCGAAGCCACCTCGGGTGTAGGAGGTGAACTGGGCGGTGTCGGACAAAGGCACGTAGGGTGGATCGAAGTACACCACGTCGCCGGACTCGGCCCGCTCGAGCACGGCCTTGGCGTACTTGGTCCGCTCGCTGCGGATCATCCTCTCGACCCGCAGGACGTCCGCTTCCACCGCGTGGATTCGATCGAGCCCCGCCTTGCACGCCTCTTCGACGATCTCTTCGGCCCA
>CAZHIK010000900.1:0-4113 GCA_964532635.1 uncultured Enterobacterales bacterium | reverse complement strand
GTGACCCAGGTGGTGACAGAGCGGGGGATCAGGGCCTGGGGCAGGTTGGGCAGCGGCTGGAGCGCTGGACCGAGGGCGTCCAGAGCCCGGCGAACATCGGCCGCCAGGGTAGGGCGGCAGAGGCGCTCGGGGTGGGCCAGCCCCAGCAGCAGCTCTGCCAGTCCGTCGGGCACGTCGTAGTCACCCACCAGCTGCGCCAGGATCTTGCCTACTGCGTATAGATCGCTGCGGCGGTCCAGCTCGGCGGTCTTCCCTGCGCGCTGCTCCGGTGCCATGAAGGCCGGTGTGCCCATGGTGGCCTGGGGACCGCTGCCCGGATCCGCCATCAGCCTGGCGATGCCCAGGTCGGCGAGCCAGATGTGGGGGCGCTGGTCCAGACCCATGTGCAGCAGAGCGTTCTCGGGCTTGAGGTCCAGGTGGATCACCCCGCGGGCGTGCAGGGCCCCGAGGGCGGAGAGGAGCTCGTCGGCCAGGGCGTGTGCCTGGGCCCAGGGCAGGCCGCTGGGCAGGTAGCGGGCCAGGGAGCCCAGATCCGCCAGGGCCATGGCCACGAAGGGGATGCCGTCGGGCGTCTGGCCGGCGTCGTGCAGCGGCACGAGGTTGGGGTGGTGCAGGCGCGCCTGAAGGGCCACCTCGCGGCGGAAGCGCATCAGGAAGCCGCGACGGCTGGCGATGGAAGGCCTTAGGACCTTGATGGCCACGGGCACGTCGAGCACCTTGTCCTGGGCGGCCCAGACCCGACCCATGCCACCCTGGCCGAGCATGGAGCCGGGCTCGTAGCGCTCCGGTAGGCGTGGGGGAGCAGGGCTCTTGCTGGATGAGGACATGGCTGGGGTCACTTAGCGCGCCCCGAGCACCCGCCACACCTGCCGCGGTGGCTGTCCGCCGCCGCTGGGATCCTGGAGCATCCCCATGGGCTCGAGATCGAACAGCGCCCTCATTCGCGCAGCGCGGTCGTGCACTCCCAGGCTGGTCCAGCGGCGGTGCTGGTGATCTTCGACCCAGATCCAGCAGCGGCTCCAGTCCAGGGGCTCGAATGGGCTCGGCTCACCCTCCGCGCGGGCCGGGGTGTCGATCAGCTCGATACAGCCGCTCAGGTCCTGGGAGGTGATGGGCGCGGGATTGGCTGCGGACAGCTCGGCGATCATCAGGCCCGGATCGGCGTAGTAGCGGCGGCCTACCTCGACGCAGTCCAAGCTCGCCACCAGCACCACGGCCACCAGCCCTGCCCCCGCTGCGGTGCGGGCCAGCCAGCGCGCTGCTCCCTTTCGCTGGCCTCCCAGCCGCCACAGCACGGCGATACCCATGGCCTGGAGGGTGCACAGGGCTACCCCGCACATCAGGGCCTGCCGGTAGCCGCTGTCGGCAAACCCGGCTGCGCTGACGTGACCCACCACGGCGAGAGAGAGCCACAGCAGGCCCGCGGTGGGGTGGCGCCAGACGACCACCGCTGCCAGCACCAGGGCCAGCCCGAGGGTGGTGGGGTGCGAGAACGGGGCCAGGAATGTCAGCAGGCCCAGGTTGAGCCCCAGGGCCGCCGGGGCTTCCTCCATCAGCCCCGCGGGGTGGGCCCCCGCTTGGGACATGGGCAACAGCAGCGCGGTGAAGACCAGGGCCGCGGAGCCGAGCCATGCGCCGCGCTGAACCAAGCTGTGGCGTCGGAGCAGCAGCAGCGCGGGGAGGGCGAAGACCACCAGCTCCGGGCGTGTGCCCGCGGCGGCTCCCAGCAGCAATCCCGAGACCACAGCGGTGCTCCATCCTCCGATGCTGGCCAGCAGCAGCGCCCCCATCAGCAGCGCGTGGGGGAGCATCACGTTGTAGGCCGACGAGGACCAGAAGGCGTGGTTGCCGTACAGGGCCACCAGCGTCCCCGCCAGCAGCGCGGCACCAGCACCGGCTTGGCGTCGCACCAGCAGCACCAGCGCGGCGATGGACGCCATGGAGAACAGGACGGCCAGCGCCACCAGGACGCCGGGGGCTTGGGTGATCGAACCGAGACCACGGTAGAGCCAGCCCAACAGGGGCACCACACGGGTGGACCAACCACCCTGCCAGCTACCCTCGAACACCGCCAGGTACTCCGCCTCGTGGCCCTCCCAGCCATGGCGAGACAGCGCGGGGAGCAGGCCGATGCGGACCGCCAGGGCCAGCGCCAGCCCGGCGGCCACCCCCGCGAGCTGGCGCGGTGTCAGGTTGGTGCTGGGCCGACTGCCGGGGTTCATCCCTCCGGTATATCGGGCGCGAGGGTCAGGCGCGGGACCGGGGGCTCCCCGTCCTTGTGGCGCCAGGTGGCGGAGATGGGTTCCATCTCGTAGTTGTCTGCGTAGCGGCGCCAGTTGCGCGCCACGTGGGGGACCGCCTCGAGCAGCACGCGGAACTCACCCTCGCTGGTGGCGGGATTGAATCCAACCCTCACCCAGCCTGGCTTGGAGGCCAGGTCGCCCTCGTCGAGCTTGTCGCGGATGTTCTGGCTGGTGGCCTGATCGATCCCCAGCAGGTCGTGGCCATAGGTGCCAGCGCACATGCAGCCACCGCGGGTCTGGATGCCGTAGAGATCGTTGAGCAGGCGCACCGCCAGGTTGTGGTGCAGCTCGCCGTTGTCGAGGATCAGGGAGAGCACGCCGATGCGGGGGGCGTTGAGATCCCCGAGGATGCGGATGTTGGGTTCCTTGCGCCAGGCCTTGATGGCGCGCTCCAGGAAGTGCTGCTCCACAGCGTGGATGCGCTCCACTCCCACCTGGTCCTTGAGATCGAGCACCAGCCCGGCCCGGATCACCTGGATGATGGGAGGGGTGCCCCCCTCCTCGCGGTGGCGCAGGTCGTCCAGGTAGCGGTGGTCCCACGGGGATGTGTACAGCACCGTGCCGCCACCGGGCTCCACCGGGCAGCTGCGCTTGAACAAGGACGCGTTCACGGCCAGCAGGCCTGGGGTCTGGGGGCCACCGACGAACTTGTGCATGGAGATGAACACCGCGTCCCTGCGCAGGGCCGGGTCGCTACCGGGGTGCAGGTCGACCTTCACGTAGGGGGCCGCCGCGGCGTAGTCGAAGAAGGCGTAGCCACCGTGGTCGTGCATCACCCGGGCCAGGTTGTCCACGTCGGACATGATGCCGGTGACGTTGCTGGCGGCGGAGAAGGTCCCGATCTTGAGGGCGCGGTCGCGGTAGCGGGGCGAGGAGAGGATGCGGTCCAGATCGCGCCAGTCCGGTCGCCCCAGGCTGTCGTAGCCGACCAGCTCGGTGTCGGCGATGGTCTCACGCCAGGTGATGTCGTTGGAGTGGTGCTCCATGCGGCTGCGGATGACCAGGGGCCGCTCGCAGCGCTCGAGGTGCTCGCGGCAGCCCTGGCGTTGCGCGAAGTTGTCGGGGATCCGGATGCCCAGGATGCCGATCAGCTTGTTGATGGCGCCGGTGGCACCGGAGCCCGTGAAGATGACCACGTCGTCGCTGGCGGCGTTGAGCGCGCGCTTGGCCGTCTGGTGAGCGGCCTCGTACCACTGAGTCATCGCCCGCGAGCAGCTGTTGGCCTCGGTGTGGGTGTTGGTCATCATCGGCAGTACCTGGTCCCGCAGGAGTTGCTCGATGGGGGCGAAGGGCAGACCGCTGGCCGTCTGGTCGAAGTACCGCTTGCGCCGGTTGCCCAGAGATGTGGGGATGGTGGCGTCGCGCCCGATGACTCCGGCCCTCAGCCAGCGCAGGACGGGGTCGTTTCGGATGTCGAGCTCGGAATGATGAGACGAGGTCATGCAGGGCCTCCGGCGCCGATGTGTCGCGGCGCATGAGTTGGACATCTTCGTGTCTCTATCCCGTACGGGGCCGTCCAGAACTGCGCTGGCGCACGGTGCGCGCGCTCTGTGTCAGGCGTTGGTGTAGACCTCCCTCAGGGTGGGCAATGAAACACAATGTGTCATTTGTGGCTGTGTCAGACCCACCGACCCGCAGCTGGCCGGTGGCGTCACCGACGGCTAGGTGCGTGTGTCTGCGGGCGTCGAGACGAGGCTGGTCCGCTGCGGGCCCTGGACCGGGGCCTGACGTTCGTGTGGTCGCTACACGTCCCGCAGGAACTGCCCCAGCAGGTGGGCGAAGGCCTCGGGCTGGTCGATGAAGGGCCAGT
>CAZHIK010000899.1:2593-4116 GCA_964532635.1 uncultured Enterobacterales bacterium | reverse complement strand
GCTGCACGAAGGAGATCGCGACGTAGTCCACGCCGACCTCGGCTGCGACCCGCACCATGTCGAGGGCCATGGCCACCAACAGGCGGGCGTGATCCGGGTCGTCCCGCGGCACGCCCGCCGCCACCATGTAGCAGTCGCCGATGGTCTTGATCTTCTCGACGCCGTAGTGGGCCGCCAAGGCGTCGAAACGGGAGAAGACCTCGTTGAGGACCTCCACCACCTGGGTGGGGCTGAGCCCGCGGCACATGGGGGTGAAGCCTACGATGTCGGCGAAGAGGATGCTGGCGCCCTCGTGCTGCTCGGCGATGGTGCCCGGTTGATGCTTGAGGGTCTCGGCGATCTCGGCCGGCAGCATGTTGAGCAGCAGGTTGTCGGCCCGTTGTTGCTCCATCCGCAGCTTCTCGTTGAAGTAGTACAGGATGGACAGCGCCAGCAGGGAGCCGCCGATGAGGTTGACCGCGGTGAGTGGCCCCACCAGGTTGTCCGGTATCGGGTGGACCCAGGTGCCTGAGGGCTCGAGCTGACCCAGTACGAAGATCAGCAGCAGATAGATGCCCGTGGTGAACACAAAGCCCCGCCGACCCAGGAACATCATGGCGGACAGAGGGCTCATGATGCCCCAG
This sequence comes from uncultured Enterobacterales bacterium, assembly GCA_964532635.1. Classification (GTDB taxonomy): domain Bacteria; phylum Myxococcota_A; class UBA796; order UBA796; family JAFGLY01; genus CALDOK01. The sequence goes on along the minus strand of CAZHIK010000899.1, from coordinate 3,493 downwards.
AACATCACGCAGCCGGAAGGCATCAGGCCCCCGAGGGACCAGGAGAGGCCGGCCACCACGAACAGCAGGGCGACGATGTGGAAGGCGGCGATGCCCCGCACGCTGCGGCCGGTGAAGTGCAGCCAGCACCAGGTGCAGGTGAGGCTGGCCAGGAACACCGCTTCGAGCACGGCGGGGGCGTAGTGCTCGATGGAAAGGAACAGCAGGATGAAGCCCAGCACGCCGGCACCGCCCATGATGTGCAGGCGCTTCAGCAGGTCTGCGTGGGGGTGCTGCTCCGTTCCCGAACTCATGGCTCGCCCCGGGTGGAAGATGCCTCTGGCGAGCCTGTAACGGGTCGGGGCCGACTCAGGGGGTGGTGCTGGTGCTTCGGGTGCGGGGCACCAGGTTGACCGCCATCGGCTCGCCTTCGCTGGTGGTGAGCAGGCTGCCATCGGCGGTGTAGGCGATGGCCTCGCCCTGGTCCTCCACCGCCAGCCAGGCCCGACGGGGTTCATCGTTCCAGTGGGCGCTGCGATCGGTGGTGTGCGTGTCCCACTCCCAGGCCACGATGTAGGAGCGGAGCACCACCCGTCGACCGTCGGCGCTCCAGTCGCCGCCAGTGACCTTGCGCATGGAGGCGGAGGTGCCCTCGAGCTGGACCACCGCTACGCGCTCGAGGATCCCGGTGGTCTCGCTGGGCTGGGCCGGGAAGCGGAAGACCTCGGCCCGTCCGCTGCCTTCCTTGGTGACCAGGTAGAGTCGGCCGTCGTGGGGATCCAGCATCAGGGCTTCTGCGTTCAGCTGACCGTCGGGGTAGCGGGCCCGCCAGGTGGCGACGATCCCAGCGGGCTCCTCGGCCACCGGCTCTCGCACAGCGTAGACCGCCACGTCATCGAACTTGTGGGAGTTGTCCCCGAT